>NZ_JBARCR010000812.1:0-3844 GCF_049794275.1 Trebonia sp. | reverse complement strand
GCCGGCGACAGCCCGCTCACCCCCCGCGAAGCCGACGTCCTGGAACTCGCGGCAGGCGGCGCCCCCGTCGATGAAATCGCCAAACGCGCGGCCCTGACCCCCGGCACAGTCCGCAACTACCTCTCCTCCGCAGCCGCCAAGCTCGGCGCCGTCAACCGCCACGAAGCGGTCCAGCTCGCCCGCTCCCGCGGCTGGATCTGACAGCCCCGCCCGACCGCATCCCCTGCTCATACCGGTTTGCCGTCCCTGTCGTGATCGAGGACGGCCAGGACCGGGAGCGAACAGACCACGCGCCCATCCGCCTCCGGGACGATCCGCCCGGCCGCCCCTGCCGCGCCGAAGCGGCCGGTGGTGGCCAGGCTCGGAGCCTCAGCCTTCTGATGCGCCTCCCCAGGCACGGCGTTGCGTCTGGATCTGGAAAGGGGTGCAGGCACGATGCCATATTGATCTGTGGGAGCTTCCTCGGCTGATATTGCAGATGCTGTGAGCCGGGCTGCTTTAACCGCCCGCGCGAGCTGGCGACCTCTACCATCGGTGCCTGGTGGAGCGCTTCTTATGCGATGAGTGGGCCATCCGGCCCCCCACTACGGACAAGATCCCCAAAATGGCGACCACGGACACGAAGGACAATCCGACATTACCGGTGACCAAAGCGGCCCCCAGCGCGAGTACCGTAAGCGCCGCACATGCGCACGAATTGACTACCTTGTTCTGCGGGTGCGGGGCCTCCGCCCGGGCAGGCTTCCGCAGCGGCTGGACCCCGATCAGCCCATCGGGGATGTCGGCAGTGAGCGCGGCCAGTTCCGCATAGGTCCGCGAGGCGAACGTCTGACCCACCCGCATGTCAAACTCGTCCTCGGTCAGCCGACCTTGCACGAACGCGGCCTTGAGCACGTCTAGCACGTGCTCGCGGTCGGCATGAGACGCCCGGAGGCGGCCGCGGCCAGCCGCGGCTGCTGCCATGTCGTCTCTCGGCTTTGCCGTCACCGGCGCCTCCCCGATGCAAGGAAAGTGTAGTACGGGTTGCTCCTGGACCAGGACCACGCTGTTGCCGGACGCGCAGGCGATGCGCTCTGGACCCTCCTGCCCGCGGGCGAGGATCCAGGCTTGCGCCGGGAGGGAGCACCTGTATCTAGCGTGCAGCTGTGCAGGAACCCTGACCGGTAAGCGCTGGCACCGCTTAGCCTGCGGAGCGCGAATCCGGGTTTCCCCTTTCCGGCTCGTTCGGCAACTCCCGCGCCGGCCAGGCCGCCCCGTATGGCGACGGACCGGGCGCGACCGGCGCAGAACGCGGGCGAGCGGGAGATGCTCACCGGCTGGCTGGAGCATCACCGGGGGATCTTGATCTGGAAATGCGAGGACCTCACCGCCGAGCAACTGCGGCGGCGCGCCGTCTCGCCCTCCACCCTGTCCCTGCTGGGGTTGGTCCGGCACATGGCCGAGGTAGAGCGCGGCTGGTTCCAGCCGGTCTTCCTCGGCGAGAACGTGCCCGATCTGTACGACAGGTCCGCCGATGAGGATGCCGACTTCAACGACGTCGACCAGGCCGACCCGGCCGGGGCGTTCCACGCCTTCGAACGCGAGTGCGCCGTGTCGCGGCAGGTGGTCGCGCAAGCCGCGAGCCTGGACGTGCTCAGCAAGCAGGCGTCTGAGCGCACGGGCCAGCCCTGGTCACTGCGCTGGATCGTCACCCACATGATCGAGGAGTACGCGCCATAACGGCCACGCCGACCTGCTCCGCGAACGCGCCGACGGCAGCACCGGCTACTACTGAGCGTTCCCTGCCACGCCAGGGTTGCCGTGCTGTTCAGCCGGGCGACGCTGACGCGGCCGCGAATCGGTGAAGATCTCAGCCTGCGCTCCCGCAGGTTGACGGGATTGCCCGGTGCTGTGCGGCGCTGCAGTTCGGCCTGGGGCGCGTCGACCAGGGAAAATGGGCAGCGGTTAACTCTGCATCGTGCCGCGGTCCGCGCTCAGGGCACCGATTCGGGCGCGGCCCAGACGACCTGGCAACTCCCCGGCCCGGCCACGCGATCAGGCGGATAGCGCACATGAACCTGCAGGGAGCGTCAACTACCGCCCGCGACGGGGACACAGCGGCCCTTCACGCCGGATCGCCGCCTCTGTCCCTGCTAATAGCCGTTGCCGAGAGGCCGTGCGTCGGCCACAGAACGTCCGGTTCTGCTCACACAGTCGGCGCGTTGCGTCCATCGTGCGTGACAGGACGTTTCTCTTATCCTGGCTGCAATGAGTGATGACCACGGTGACGTGCTTTGGGAGGCTTTCGTCATCGCCCTGCTCGCGGTCGGGCCGGTCGCGGAACGGCGATCTCGCTATGGCGATAAGCCGGCCCTGTTCACCGCGAGCCGGGAGATTGCGCACATGGAGGCGCCGGGCGTGATCGACCTGCGGATCACCCGGGCCGGATGGCGACAGGTGCAGGAGCACTTCAGCGGTGATCCCGCCGTCCGCCGTGACCCGTCCCGGCGCGACTGGATCGAGCTTCATGTGAGCTCGTCAGCAGACCTGGACCGCCTCGGCGGCCTGCTGGCCGCCGCGTTGGCTGCCAACTCATGAGCCAAGGCCGCCAGCCACGTGAGTGCTGGGAATGGGCAGATGCGGATGTCCGGGTTCGCTACCCGGAACCGACGAGAAGACAGAAGGGATGCCCAGCGGGGTCAGCAAGCACATACAGCGGTTCGCTGTCGTCGCCAGTACGGTCGTACAGCAAGGTGGCCCCGAGTTCTTCGGCGCGCTGCCGTTGACGCCCCAGTTCCTCGATGCCGGGCACACGGAAGTCGTGATGCATCTGCTTCGGTACATCATGCGCGGGCCAGGTCGGTCGCGCGAGGGCCGGGACCTGCTGGAAAGCGAACACGCGATGTCCCGCCGGGTCGACCAGGACCAGCCAGCCCGGGTCATCGTCGCTGCCGTCGGTGGGAATCTCATCGCCCGGGCGATAGCGGAGACCGAGGAACTGCCGGTAGAACTCCGCGAGACTGCGGCAGTCGGTGGCATCGATGGCAGTGTGCATCAAAACGGGGTAGGCGGACATCTAAGGCTCCTGCTCTGCATCTAGGCACCGTCATCTAGCATGACTTCTCGGCGACACGAACTCATCGGCAGATCCGGGCGTTGGCTGGGCGTGGGCTGAGCCTGTGACCGGACGCGAAACAGCCAGTTCAGCGCGGCGCGAGTCAGTCGTCGGGGCGACCAGGTTGCCGTCCAGATCGGCGGTTCGCGGTTGCCGTCGGCAGTTTGCCCCGGTGATCAAGTCCGTGGCGGCCCTCGTCCGGAGCAGCCTGGCCGCGCTGCCGGCCAGGCTGTCTCTGGGCCGGGAGCGTCCGGTGCCGGGCTGCCGCGGCGATGCAGGTGGCGGCATGTCGCGGGACATTACGGTAAGGTCGCCGGGTGGGAACCTGGGGGCCCGGCGCGTTCGACAACGACGATGCCCTCGACCTGCTCGACACGCTGACCGAACAGGACGCCGCCTCGCGCCGCGAGACGCTGGAGCGGATATTCCGCACGACGCGGGAGCACCGGAGAACCTGAACTGGACGCTCGGCCCGGGCCAGGTCGTCGCTGCGGCCGCGGTCGTGGCGGTCGGCTTGCCGGCCGGCGAGGCATCCTTGCGGGAGATGACCGGGCGGGGCTATGACGTGGCGGCGCTGGTGATCCCCGGCAGCGACCCGGAGTTGGCCGACGCTGCCCTCGCCGCGCTGCTAATCGCTGCCGGGCGCGATGGCGCCTGGCACCAGGGCTGGGTCGATGCCGGGACAGCGCTGCAAGCCCGCCGGACGACTGACCAGCTAGCCTCGGTCTTCTACCGCTGCCAGCACCGGAA
>NZ_JBARCR010000811.1:0-8662 GCF_049794275.1 Trebonia sp. | reverse complement strand
GTGGCCGCCCGCGCTGTGCCCGATGGCCGCGATGCGGGAGGTGCTGACGGGCAGGTCCGCGAGCAGGTCGATCCCCGCGGCGATGTCCTCGAACGTCGCCGGCCAGCCGCCCCCGGCGCCTACCCGCCGGTACTCCAGGTTCCACACCGCGTATCCGCGCTGCACCAGGTCGGCGGCGAGCGGCCTACCGAGCGACAGGTCGTAGCGGGCGCGCCAGAATCCGCCGTGCACGATCACCACGGTGGTTACGGCCGCGCGGCCGGGCAGCCACAATTCCCCGTATTGCGCCGGGTGCGGGCCATAGGGATAGCGGGCGGGTCGCATCGATCCCGCCCTTTTCAGGATGGGTATCACCGAGCCGCGTCACCGGCGTTCCCGCGCTGGACAACGGCGAGCAGCGCGGTGTAGGCGCGGATCAGCGCGGCGCGCTCCAGCGAGAGCAGCGGGCTGTCGGGCCGGCAGCCCGTCCTGACCCACTGATCCGACAGATCCATCGCCTGCACCCGGTACATGGCCGTCGGCCTGACGGCCGCCTCGGTCTCGCCGAATAGACAGCAGTACAGGCGGGTCACCGCCTCGACCAGTTCGTCGCCCGTCTCCGTGGGATCCGGCGCATACTGGCGCTCCCGGTGCGCACGCCACCAGTCGATCTCCAGGCTGGCCGCCAGTGCCGGGTCTGCGGGCTCGCCGAAGCGGAGCCTGACCAGGGCGTAAAGCTCGCGCATGTGGGCCCTGGCGCCATCGGGGTCGTTGTCGGGGTACGGCGCCCACAGCTGGGCCGCGCGCAGCATCAGCCGGGCACCCTGCAGGACTACCAGCCAGTCTGTCCCGAAGCCCAGCCGGAGAAGGCTGACCATGGCGGCCAGCACACGGGTCCACCGGCGCAGGTAATAGGCCACCCACATCCGGTATTCCAAGTCGGCGATGCGGACGGGGTCAAAAGATCGCAGCCCAATCGACGACCCCGCGCGGTCCCACCAGATGCCCACCAGCCCTCCTTCACCCGCGCCTGCCGCTTGGGCAGCGAGGTTCCATGCCGACATCATCGCGAGCCGGCGGTCATGACACATCACCCGTACCGGGGTGAACTCGGGCACCGGGGATCCTGGTCGCCCGCGCCGGCGCAACCCGCCAGAAATCATCCGGTGGAGGGTGAGGAGCCGCGCACCTGGCGAGGCACCCTCAGCCAGGGCCGGAACCGGCCTTGGTCATGAACCACCCCCGCGAGCGCGTCCCGTGTTCACGTTGGCAGCTCGGACATAGGGTCATCATCAGCGCCATCAAGCCGTTGGTCAAGGTTAGGGAGCTTGCATGATTCACCCCATGCGCGTGCTCGTTACCGGAGCGAGCGGCCGGGTTGGACGGGCCGTGGTCGACTCGCTGATTGCCGCGGGCGTGCCGGTCCGCGCCCTGACGCGTCGCCCCGAGGCGGCGGCACTGCCAGCGAACGTCGAGGTCGTTACCGGCGACCTCACCGTGCCCGAATCGCTCGACGCGGCACTGCGCGACGTCGGCGCCGTCTTCCTCGTCTGGACCGTTCCGCTGGCGAGTGCTCCGGCAGTCGTCGAACGTCTCGCGGCCCGCGCGCGGCGTGTGGTGTTCCTGTCATCACCGCACCAGACCCCGCACCCGTTCTTCCAGCAGCCGAACCCGATGGCGGTGCTGCACGCCGATATCGAGCGGCTGATCGCGGCCACGGGGCTCGAATCGACGATCATCCGGCCGGGGATGTTCGCGTCGAACACGCTGTTCTGGTGGGCGCCCGCGATTCGCGCCGACGGTGTCGTCCAGTGGCCCTACGGGGCCGCCGAGACGGCACCCGTCGATGACCGCGACGTGGCAGCCGTCGCGGCGCGGACCCTGTACGAGGACGGGCATGCCGGAGGCGACTACGTCCTCACGGGCCCGGAGTCACTGAGTCAGGCGGAGCAGGTGGGCATCATCGGTGACGTCACAGGGCGCCGGATCAGGTTCGAGGAGCTGACGCCGGACGAGTTCCGCAGCGAGACGGCGGGAACCTGGCCGCGCCCGGTCGTCGACATGCTGCTCGACGCGTGGGGCGCGGCGATGGGAAGGCCGGCGTACGTCACCGCTACGGTGTCGGACATCCTCGGATCGGCGCGGCCGTTCCGCCAGTGGGTGGCCGATCACGCCACCGCCTTTACGGAAGGTGCCGGGTTAGGCTTAGGCGGACGACCGGTCTTCGACGACGAGACAGGTGAGGTGGTGCCGATGGCGACCAGCAAGCAGTGGGTAGTTGACACCCTGCGTCACCTGGGCTTCACGCAGGCCGCTGAGGATGCGCTGCGGGAACTGCCCGAGGAGATCGATGCCGAGCAGCTTCGCGAATTCGGCGACCGGCATGGCATCGGCAGCAACATGCTGACCGATCGGATGGGCGGCAGCCCGTAAGCGGTGAACACCGGGGCCACCTTCATCACCCAGATGGCGGGTTCAGGGGACGGGATCCGGCTGGCGGTCAAGGACCTGATCGATGTCGCGGGCGTGCCCACCACGGCCGGCAGCCGGGCGCTGGCTGCGACCGCCGCCGCCGCTGAGCGGGACGCGCCGTGCCTGGCTGGCGCGCGCGCCGCAGGTGCGCGGATCGTGGGCAAGGCCAACCTGAACGAGCTGGCGTATGGCGCGAGCGGAGTGAACGAGTATTTCGGCACACCGGTCAATCCGCTCGATCCCGGCCGGGTTCCCGGCGGATCATCGAGCGGATCGGCGGTCGCGGTGGCCGGCGGGGAGGCAGATCTCGCTTACGGCTCCGATACCGGCGGCTCGATCAGGGTGCCGGCCGCGTTCTGCGGCATCACCGGGCTGAAGACCACACACGGCCGGATCCCGCTGGCCGGGGTGTGGCCGCTGGCGCCGAGCATGGACACCATCGGCCCGATGGCGCGCGATGTGGCGGGCGTAGCGGCGGGCCTGGCCCTGCTCGAGCCGGGTTTCTCCGTCGACGTGACAGCCGCCGCACAGGTCGGCCGGATCCGGCCCGGCGGCTTCGGCGTGGACCCGGTCATCGACGCGGCGGTGGACGCCGCGCTCGCACGCTGCGGCGTGGAGGTGATCGACGTGGAACTGCCCGGCTGGGAGCTGGCCAGCAGAACGTCCGACGTGATCATCGACGCCGAGGCGGTGGCATCGAACCGGGTGCTGCTGGCCGATCCTGCCCGGCGCGACCTGCTCGGCCCGCGGGTGCGGGCCAGCCTCGCCGAAGCCCAGGCCGTGACACCCGGGCAACTGCTGCGGGCCAGGGCCGAGCAGGAACGCTGGCGAGCCGCCATGGCGGCGGCAATGCGCGAGACCGGCCTGCTCGCGCTCCCGACGGTTCCGTTCTTCCCGCCGCGACTCGATGCCGCCATCAGGCCGGGCTACCTGGCACTCACCAGGGCTGTCAATCTGGCGGGTCTCCCCGCATTGGCACTGCCGGTGCCGACCGGGCGGCGGTTGCCCGCCAGCCTGCAGCTCATCGGCGGACCGAACGCGGAGGCGCTGCTGCTTGCCACCGGCGCGATGATCGAGGCGGCGGTCGGCGGCCTCGCGGCGCATACAGTTCCAGGCCGCTCATCAAAGCGTTGACTCCCGCCGCCTCCCGGCGTTAACTGCGGCTGTCGGGAACAGGCGGGAGGAGAGGCGTGCGGGCGGAGGATGCCGAGGGCGCCGGGCGCGGCAATGCCGCGATCGAGTGGGGCAGCGACGCCATGGCGGAGCTGCTGCACCGCATGGACCTGCGGTACATCGCGCTGGTGCCCGGCTCGAGCTACCGGGGACTGCACGACAGCCTGGTGAACTACGCCGGCAACCGTGATCCGCAGCTGCTCACCTGTCTGCACGAGGAGCACGCCGTCGCGATCGCGCACGGCTACGCGAAGGTGACCGGGCGCCCGATGGCCGTCGCGGTGCATAGCAACGTCGGCCTGATGCACGCGAGCATGGCCGTTTACAACGCCTACTGCGACCGCGTTCCGATGCTGATTATCGGGGCCACCGGCCCAGTGGACGCGGCCCAGCGGCGGCCCTGGATCGACTGGATCCACACCTCAGCCGACCAGGGCGCGCTGATCCGCCAGTACTCCAAGTGGGATGATCAGCCGGCCTCAGTCGAGGCGGCCCTGGACTCGCTCGCCCGCGCGTATTCGATCACCAGGCAGGCACCGTCCGCGCCGGTCTACGTCTGCCTCGACGTGAGCCTGCAGGAGCAGCCGTTGCGCAGTCTTCCGGCGATCCCTGATGTCGGCAGGGACCGGGCGCCGTGGTCAAACGGACCCGACGCGCTCGCGGTCGCGGCCACGCTGCGCCTTCTGGGCGAGGCGCGCCTGCCGTTGTTCCTGCTCGGGCGCCTCGGACGCGACGAGCAGGACTGGGACCGCCGGGTCACCCTGGCGGAACGGTACGGGGCGCTCGTGATTTCCGACCTCAAGAACGGCGCGGTCTTCCCGACCGGGCACCCGCTGCACCCGGTTCCGCCTGGCATCTTCCTGCCTGCCGCGGCCGCTGAGCTGATCGGCGCCGCGGACGTGATCCTCAGCCTTGGCTGGGTCGACGTGGCCGGAACCATCTCCGCGGCCGCCGCTGACGGGCACCCGGCCTCGGCGCGGATCATCTCGTGCACGATGGACTCCGCGCTGCGCAACGGCTGGTCCATGGACTCCTTCGGGCACGAGCCCGTCGACCTGTCCGTACCCGCCGACCCTGACCTGCTGGTCCGCGCGCTGGCTGACTCGGATGAGCGGGTGAAGCCGAGCGAATGGCCGGCCAGGGACAGCGCTGGCGCGCCACCCGCCGACGGCGCCGGCGTTTCGATGCACGACCTGGCGAGCGCGCTGCATGGCGCGCTCGCGGGTTCGCCCGCCTGCCTGGTCAGGGTCCCGCTCGGCTGGAACGGCGCCGATCTCGAGGCAGGTCATCCACTGGACTACCTGGGCCTGGACGGCGGTGCTGGCATCGGCTCAGGGCCGGGAATGGCGGTGGGCGCCGCGCTCGCGCTTGACGGCAGCGGGCGGCTGCCGGTGGCCATCCTTGGTGACGGCGACTTTCTGATGGGCGGGACGGCTATCTGGACCGCGGCGCGCTACCGGCTGCCGTTGCTGATCGTGGTGGCGAACAACTCCTCCTTCCATAACGACGTAGTCCACCAGGAGCGGATGGCCAGGCAACGTCACCGGCCGACAGGGAACTCCTGGATCGGCCAGGCCATTTCCGACCCCGATCCGGATATGGCGTCGTTTGCCCGTTCGCTAGGCTTCCATGCCGTCGGGCAGGTAAACGACCGGTCCGCGCTGCCATCCGCGCTCGCCGCGGCGGTCGCCGCCGCCCGCTCAGGACAGTGCGTGCTGGTGGATGTGCGAGTCCGCCCGGACTCGTAGGGAGGCCCGTCTTGCAGGAAATCACGGTCGGCGTGGTTGCTCCGGCTTACGTCAACATCCCGCTGTGGGTGGCGCAGGAGCGCGGGTTCCTTGACCGCCGCGGGCTGCGCGCCACCGAGCGGATCCTCGGCACCACCGACGGCGTGACGAGCGCGCTGCGGCGGGGCGAGGTTGATATCGCGCTGACGGCGCCGGAGGGCAGCATCGCGGACGCCGTAGCCGGCGGCTCGCTTCGGGTGGTGGCGGGCCTCATCGACCGCCCGCCGCTGTCGATGATCGCGCTCCCCAGGCACCGCACGTTCGGTGACTTGCGCGGGGGCAGGATCGGGACATCGTCGCTGCAGGAAGGCACCCGGCACGTCGCCCAGCGGATGCTCGCCGCGCATGGCCTGACCTATCCGGGCGACTACGACTTCGCGCTCGAAGGCTCGCATGTCGAGCGGTGGAAGGCGCTGCAGGCCGGGACGATCGACGCCGCGCTGCAGATGATTCCGTACGACTACCTGGCCGCCGACGCCGGCTTCACGAACCTCGGGCCGGTGACCGGGGAATTCGCCCTGAACGCCGTCTGCGTCAGCCTCTCGACGCAGCGGACCCTGATTCGTTCTTTCCTGCAGGCGCTCGCCGAAGCGGCGGAATGGTTCCGCGGCAACATCGGGGAGTCGGCGGCTATCGCCGCGGCACGCACGTCGGTCGAGCCGCGCTACGCGCTGCGCGCCTGCGAGGCGCTGGCTGCCGCCGGGGTCATCCCGCGGGACCTGCGGTCCGCGCCCGCCGCCCTCGTGGCGGTTATCGAGGCGATGCGGTCGAGCGGCCTGATCCCGCCGGACGCGCCAGACCCGATCGCCGCCGCCGTCGACTACTCGTACCTGGGATGAGCACGGCCGCCCGCCCGGCAAGCTCCGGGAGCTACGACGTGGCCGTGGTCGGCGGCGGCCCGGTAGGCATGTGGCTCGCGGCCGAGCTGCACCGCGGCGGAGTGCGCCCGGTAGTCCTGGAACGGCACGCGGAGCGGCCGGCGCACTCGAAGGCCCTGACGATCTACCCGCGCACCATGGAGCAGTTCGCGATGCGCGGGATCGCGGACCGCTGGCTGGCCGAAGGCACGCCGGTGCCGTCCACGCACTTCGCGATCCTGCGGAACCGGCTGGACATGTCGTTCCTCGATACCCGTTACCCCTACACGCTCTTCCTGCCCCAGCGGCGTACCGAGGAGCTCCTTGAGGAGCACCTGACCGAGCTGGGCGTGCCGTACCTGACGGAGCACGCCGTCACCGGCCTGCGCCAGGACGAGACCGGCGTCGACCTCGACGTGGACTCGCTCAGCGGGCCTACGAGTTTCCGCGCCGCCTACGTCGCGGGCTGTGACGGCGCCAGGAGCGTGATCCGCGCCGCGGCCGGAATCGACTTCGCCGGGACCCCGGACACCTGGCGGACCATCATGGGCGACGTCGAGCTGACCAGCCCCCCGCCGTCCCCGGCGCTTACCCTCAACCAGCCGGGCGGTTCGCTCTACATGGTGGCGCTCGGGGGCGGCCGGTACCGGCTGGCCACGATCGACCACGCGACGATGTACAGCCTGTCCGATGAGCCGGTGACGTTCGCGGATCTGCGAGCGAGTGCGCTGCGCATCGCGGAAACCGACTTCGGCATGCGGGAAACCGCCGACGCGTGGCTGAGCCGGGTGGGGAACGCGACCAGGCAGGCAGCCTGCTACCGGGCGGGGCGGGTGCTGCTGGCCGGGGACGCGGCGCACGTCCACTACCCGGCCGGGGGGCAAGGACTGAACCTCGGGCTGCAGGACGCCACCAACCTGGCGTGGAAGCTGGCCGCCGAGATCCGCGGCTGGGCGCCACCCGGCCTGCTGGACACCTACCATGCCGAACGGCATACCGTCGGCCTCGACGTGATCGATAGCTCTCTCGCGCAGTGCGGGCTGTTCGCCAATGCCAGCCGGGAAGGCATCGCGCTGCGGGATCACTTCAACGCGATCCTCGGCACGGACCCTGCCCTGTGCCGGGAACTCGCCACCCGGCTCTCCGGCCTGGCAATCCGGTACCCCGCGCCCGACCAGATCGCGGGCCAGCGAGTCCCCGATCTCGACCTGCGCGGCGCCCCCGCCGCCACGATCTTCGGCCTCCTGCACCCAGCGAGGTTTCTCCTGCTCACACAGGGAACCGCGGTGGACGTCCCCGCTGGCTACCGGGACCGGCTGGACATCGTGACCGCGGAACTCACCGCGGACCGCCCGGAATGGGCCAGCGTCCGCTCCCTGCTCATCCGCCCCGACGGCTACCTCGCCTGGGCAGCCGATACCGACGACGCGCCGCCGCTTGCCGCATGGCTCGGTAGCGCCTTATCCCACATCTTGCTGTTCAAGCAGGAGAGCACCACCGCCAGCGGCCAGCACGCCTGCGCGGCGCCGGCCACCCGCTCGGCCAGCCCGGCCTGCCCCGACCCCGTTATCAGCTCGGCGCCGAACCACATGACCAGGGCGAGCAGCACCGCGACGGCCGCTGCGGCTACCGCGGGCCGTAGGGCCCACGGAACGCCGCTGCCCCGCCGCCAGGCCCCGGCAGGCCAGGCAGTCACTCCCACTAGCCCGATCGATGCCCAGATAATGTGCCCCCACGGGTAGGGATCTCCCACGCGCTCCGGATTAGCCGCCACCAGCATGCCCGCGACGGCCCCGGTGATCAGGATCAGCCGCCCGGCGGTCCCGGCCGGCCGCAGCGCGAGCGCGGTCAGGACGTAGCAGACGCCGACCACCACGAATGTCAGCGTCATCACCCACCGGTCGGCCGCGCCCTGCGCGGCCAGCGCACTGACCGTATCGGCGACCGGGTCGAATCGCGGCTGCAAGCTGGCGGCCAGCGTCCACCCGCCGACCATCAGGACCGGAGCCGCAGCCGAGGAGACCACGCCCCACCAAGGCACGCTCCGCATGCCACCACCGTAATTGAACCACCTCAGACCCACGGCGGCGAGGTCCCGTGTCGCTGGCTGATGACCGCTGCGAAGCCTCGTCGGTGGAGCGGTTACAGCGCTGGACTGTGGGTAGCGGTACGGCCTGCCTGCTGGCCATGACAGGAAGGATGCTGGATATGTGGATGCTGCTGTCCAGGCGGCTGCGCGCGTGGGTGCTGCTGTCGATCGCGTTGCCGCTGGCGCGAGTACTTGTCCACCGGCTCGCACTCGCCGCTGAACGCCGTGATCCGTCAGCCCGTACGGCTAGGGCGCTTCGCCAGGCTGACTCGGCAGTGACTACGGTATCCCGGCGCGCATCCCGC
>NZ_JBARCR010000810.1:0-13021 GCF_049794275.1 Trebonia sp. | reverse complement strand
TGATTGGTATTCGATTTGTTCCTGTTTACTGCTGCTATAACGACAGAAACCGGGAACAAAGCGCGGCCCCGCTCGCCGGGGACGAGCACCTCGCGGTCTCGTCGGCGGGCGGCAGGGAATCAACAATGAACACGGACTAGCTACCTTTCTGTGCCGAGCGGAAGCTTTAGTTCGGCGACGATGTGCTCGGCGATGGCCATCGAAGCCGTGGCCGCCGGCGACGGCGCGTTGCGAACGGTTGTCACCGGGCCGACCCGGTGGATGCGGAAGTCGTCGACAAGCGCCCCGTCGCGGTCGACGGCCTGCGCGCGCACTCCGGCCGGCGCGCTCGTCACGTCGCCGGGTTCCAGCCATGGCAGGTACGACCTGGCTTCGGCGAGATAGGCGCGCCGCCACAGCGACCCGCGGATCTCACGGACGCCGGTCCGCCAGTGCTGCCGCGCCAGGTGACGGAACGCCGCCGAGCGGGCCAGCCGGGACAGCTCGTCCCAGGACACGTCACGGCGCCGGTATCCCTCCCTGGCGAGCGCGAGCACCGCGTTGGGGCCGAGGTCCGCCTCGCCGTTGACGCGCGGCGTCAGGTGCACGCCGAGGAACGGGTACCTGGGGTCGGGCACCGGGTAGATGAGCCGCCGCACCCGGTCCCTGGCGTGCGGGCGCAGCCGCAGGTACTCGCCGCGGAACGGGACGATCTCTGGCGACGCTTCGTCGCCGGCCGCGGCGGCCATCAGGTCGGCCTGCAGGCCGGCGCAGACGACCAGCCGGGACAGCGAAAACGACCGGCCGGGTGTGTCGACGTCCACCCGGTCATCGCTCATCCGCCGCACTCCGGTAACGGCGGTCCCGAGGTGCAGCTCGCCGCCGCTGCTGATCACATCGTCACCGAACGAGCGCGTGATGGCTGGGTAGTCGACTATGGCCGTGGTGGGGGAGAGCAGCGCGGCGACGCCCGCCACGTCAGGCTCGAGCTCGCGCAGCTCCGCTCCGCTCAGCCACCGGATGTCCGGCACGCCGTTGGCGAGCGAGCGCCGTTCGAGCTCCCGCAGCTTGACCGTCTCGGCCTCGTTCCGCGCGACCACGAGCTTGCCGCGCTCGTCATAGGTCAGCCCGCGCTCGGCGCAGTACGCGCGGAGCAGGCCGACGCCGCGGCGGCACAGCGTCGCCTTGGCCGAGCCAGGGACGTAGTAAATTCCGGCGTGCACGACCCCGGAGTTGTGGCCGGTCTGGTGGGCGGCTACCGCCTGCTCCTTCTCGAAGACGACCACGGGCACCCCGGCCCCGGCCAGTTGCCTGGCGACGGCCAGGCCCACGATTCCGGCCCCGACGATGCCGACGGGAGTGACAGGCTTGCGCGCGCTTTCGACGTGATCCATGCCACCCTTGCTATCAGTGCCGCTCGCTATCACTCATCTCCGGCACCTGACAATCGGCCGGAACCGTGCTGTGATGAACGGCGTGAGCCTTGCGGCCGAGATGGCGAACGCGGCGGACTCGTGGCTTCGGTCCCTGACCGCTGACCAGCGGGCGGCTGCGGCGTACCCGGGTCCTGGCGCCGGTGACCGGGAACGGACCACGTGGTTCTACACGCCGACGGACCACGGCGGCCTGACGCTGAACGAACAGCGTCCCGGGCAGCAGCAGCTCGCGATGCGGTTGCTCGCGGCAGGGCTTTCGCTCGAGGGTTACGCCCTCGCGGCGATCGTGATGAGCCTGGAGAACGTCCAGGACCGGCTGGAGTCGTGGACGCGCGACTGGGGGCGGGAGCGCGGGCGCGACCCCGGAGCGTACTACTTCCGGGTGTTCGGGTCACCGGGAGACGCCACTTGGGGATGGCGCTGCGGCGGTCACCACATCTCGGTGAACTACACGATCGTCGACGGGCGCGTCGCGTCGTGCACGCCGTGTTTCATCGGGGCGCTGCCGGCGGAACTGAGCCTGCTCGCCGGCGAAACGCTCCGGCCGCTCGGCGATCTGGAGGTTATCGCCCGCGAGCTGGCCCGCGACCTCGACCAGCGCGGCCAGGCCGTCGTGCTGCACCGGTCCGCGATATCGGACATCGTTAGCGGCAACCGGGCCCGGGTGCTCGACGGCGACGAGATGATCCACATGCAGGATCTGTGGCGGGGCAGCTTCACCGACGAGCGGCTCAGCTCGCTGCTGGACCAGATAGACGCCGTGGGAGAGGAGGGGAGCGGATACGGATCCGGCGATCACCAGGTGCTGGCGATCACCAGTCGGCCCAAGGGCGTGCCGGGCAGCGCGCTGACGCCGGACGGGCAGGCACGGCTGCTCGCCCTCGTGGAGGCCTACCTGCGGCGTTTCCCCGGGGAGATCGCCGGCCCGTGGCTAGCGAGCTACCACACCGGCAGCGGCCTCGCGGACCTGCATTTCGCGTACGCCGGAGAGCCCTCCGCCGACCGGGGACCTGTCTACTACCGGCTCCAGGATGAGCGGCTGCTCGTGGAGTACGACAACACGCAGACCAACGCCAATCACGCCCACTCGGTCGTCCGTGACCTGACCGCCGACTTCGGCATGGATGCCCTCGCGGAACACCGCAGGACTTACCACGCGGCCGGCCAGCAGTAGGGCCCGCGGCTCAGCTCTCGTTTCCCCAGTAGTAGGCGTTCAGGGTCAGCCATCGCAGCCTCCGTCGCGAAACAGTGAACTCAGTGCGGCCGCCGGGACCCGGTCCCGGCCCACTCGGGGAAGTCCAGGTCGAACCCGGCCGACCGCAGCACGTCCTCGCAGATCTTCTGGTCCTCGTCCGGGCTGCCGCCGGAGATCCCGAGGCCGCCCATGATCTCCCCGTCCCGCTTGAGCGTGTACCCGCCCTTGGTGGCGACGATCGGGTGCTGGCCCATCCGGCCGACCTGGGTGAAGAACACCGGGTCGGAGTTCCGCCAGTTTTCCAGCATGGAGGTCGGCCGCTGCATGACGGCCGCCGAGTAGGCCTTGGACAGGGCGATAGAGGGCGTCATCGGCCGGGCGCCGTCCATCCGCTCGACCAGCACGATGAAGCCGCCGTAGTCGACCACGGCGAGGCTCAGTGCCTTGCCGGTTTCCAGCGCGAGCGCCCGGGCGCCGTCGGCGAGGATCCTGGCATCGGCGAACGGCAGCGTCATCGTTTCTCCTACATAACTCCAGCGAGCGGGGCACGGCGCGGCCAGCCTACGGGCAGCCAGAAACCCGGCACCACCCCGTGACTTGAAAGGTATGGATTCAAAAGCCTTATCCCGAACGTAGGAGGGTGGCTCCGCTTCGTTAGGGTTGAGCCCATGAAAGTGGGCTTGCACATCTCGGATTTCACCTGGGACGGCGGCGCGGAGGAACTCCGGTTCCGGCTGGCCGACATCGCCCAGCGCGCCGAACTCGCGGGCGTGGACCGGATCAGCGTCATGGACCACGTGTGGCAGATCGGCCACATCGGCCCGCCGGAGCACGAGATGCTCGAGGCCTATACGGCGCTCGGCTGGCTGGCGGCGAAGACGGAGCGGGTCAAGCTGCTCACCATGGTCACCGCGGTGGTCTACCGCGAGCCCGGCCTGCTGGCGAAGGCGATGACCACGCTTGACGTGCTGTCCGGCGGCCGGACGATCCTCGGCATCGGCGCGGCGTGGAACGAGGACGAGGCCCGCGGCCTCGGCCTGCCTTTCCCGCCCACCGCCGAGCGCTTCGAGCGGCTCGAAGAGGCCATCCTCATCTGCAAGCAGATGTGGTCGGGCTCCGAAGCGCCGTTCGAGGGCAAGCACTACCACCTGGCCCGCACGCTGAACTCTCCGCAGGTGCTCAGCCGGCCGCATCCGCCGATCCTGATCGGCGGCGCGGGCGAGAAGAAGACCCTCAGGCTGGTGGCCCGCTACGCGGACGCGTGCAACATCGCCGTCTACGACCCGGCGCAGGCGGCGCACAAGCTCGAGGTGCTCCGCGAGCACTGCGCGACCGAGGGCCGCGACTACGGCGAGATCGAGAAGACCGCGCAGACCCGCTTCGACCTCGGCGAGAACGGCGAGAACGTGCAGCGCACCATCGAGAGCCTGCACGAGGTCGCGGAACTGGGCTTCACCGTCGCGCACGGCTCGCTGCTCGGCGTCAGCAAGAACCGCCAGTTCGACCTGTTCGCCGAGCGGATCATCCCCGCGCTGGAAAAGTTCTAGCCCCTCCGCGAGCGCCTAGACTGCGTGCAGGCGTTCAGCGGAAGGAAGACGTGTGACAACTCCAGCAGCACCAGCCACCCCAGCCGGCGACGGCCGTCCTCCCCGGCGGCGGAAGCCGCCGCGGCGGGCCGAGGTGGTATCGGTGTCGCGGATCGCGCCCCGGCTCGTGTCGGTGCTCGTCCGCGGCGACGAGCTTGACGCGTTCGCGGACGCCGCGCCGACCTCGCACCTGAAGGTGTTCCTGCCCGCGCCTGGGCAGGACGAGCCGCTGCTGCCCGAGTTCCTGCCTGAGGGGCAGGCGATCCCTGACGACGCGCGGCCGTCGGTGCGCACCTACACGCCGCGGCGGTTCGATGCCACCACCGGGACGCTGGAGATCCAGTTCGTGCTGCACGGGGCGGGTCCCGCCTCGGATTGGGCGGAGCGGGTCAGCGCCGGTGACAAGCTCGCGGTCGCCGGCCCTGGCGGGCGGTTCGTCATGGACGCCGACGCCGAGCGCTGGTGGATCGCCGGCGACGAGAGCGCGATCCCGGCCGTGGCGACGCTGCTCGAGGCGCTCCCCGCTGCCGCCGCCGCCGAGGTGCACCTCGAGGTGGCCGACGCCGATGACGAGGTTGAGTTCGCCAGCCAGGCCAAGACGGAGATCACCTGGCATCACCGGCGCACCCCTGACGCCTTCGGCGCCGAGCTTGACGAAGCCGCGCGCGGCGCCGCGATCGCCGACGGCACCAAGGTCTGGGTGGCCTGCGAGGCCGCGGCGATGCGCGGCATCCGCAGATACTTCATCGGCGGCCGGCGCCTCCCGGCCAGCTCGCTGACCACCCGCGGCTACTGGCGGCTCGGCGAGGCCAACCACCCCGACCACGACTACGGCGACGACGAGCTCGCAGCCCGCTAGCGCCGGCCAGGGGACGCGGCCATGATCATCTGGATCAACGGCGCGTTCGGGCGGGCAAGACCATGCTCGCCGAAGAGCTGAGCCGGCGCCTCCCCGAGGCGGTCCTGTTCGACCCCGAGTACGTCGGCTACCTGCTCAGGCACTGGGTGCCCGCGTCCACAGGCGACTTCCAGGACCTGCCAAGCTGGCGAGAGCTGGTCATCGCGACGGCTCTCTCGCTGCGCAAGCACCACGCCGGCACGCTGATCGCCCCGATGACGCTGATCAACGACAACTACCTGGCCGAGATCCTGGACGGCCTGCGCGTCGGCGGCGAGGAGGTCCTGCACGTCTTCCTCGATCTGGACCCGGCGGTGCTGCGGCAGCGGATCACCGACCGCGTGCTCGTCCCCAATGACCCCGAGCGCGATCAGCAGGGGCGCGACTTCTGCCTGCGCAACCTCGATCGCGGCATCGCGGCGGCCGCGCGCGTGCCGCCGGGCACGCTGCTGCTGCGCTCCGACAAGCTGACGCCGGACGAACTGGCTGACGAGGTGCTGACCCGGCTGCAGGGCCTGTCAGGCTGACGCCGGACGAGCTCCCGGACGAGGTGCTGACCCGGTGGGACCCGTCAGGCTGATTCGCGGACGATCACCCGGCCGGGGGCGGGTGGGCGGCGCGGATTTCGGCCAGGGAGTCGGCCGCGCCCGTTCTGAATACCGGGATTGAAAACGGGGCAACCGGGGACGGCCCGAGCATTTCCACGGCCCGGTCAGCGAACCGCGGCCGAACGGCGCGCAGCGGGGTGTCGCGGTCGGGCACCGAAGTGCCGGTCGTGTGGGGCGAGTACCCGGGCGCGGGCACGTCTCCAGACGCCGACCTGAGCTTCCCGCACATCCGCGCCACGGTCGCGCCCGCGCCGTACGACCCGCACGCCCGGACGCAATACCGGCGCTCCTAATCGCGCACGGGTGCTTTTGTGGTCAGCCCCAATAATGCATTTCGCCCGGCGAGTTTTCGCACGCTAAGCCGTACGATTACGGCACAAGGCAGTACAGAGTTTGTGGATTGGCGGCACGTGGAAACTCTGTTCAATGACTTTTCCCTGGAGATGACCGGAAAGGACGCGGGCAAGCTCGAAGAGGCCCGCGACACCATCCCGCCAGGCACGCGGATCAACGTGACCTTCCTGGAGAACGAGGACGGGCGGCAGCGGCTCGACGCGGTGCGGGCCGTCAAGCGGTTCGGGTACGTGCCGGTGCCGCACATCTCCGCCCGGCGGCTGCGGTCGCATGACCTGCTCGAGGAGTACCTGTCCGCGCTCGCAGCCGAGGACGCGAGCGACAACGTGCTGGTCATCGCCGGGGACCCGACGGAGTCGCTCGGGCCGTTCGATGACTCGCTCGCCGTGATCAAGTCCGGCATGCTCCAGCAGTACGGGGTACGGCACGTCGGCGTGGGCGGCTACCCGGAGGGGCACCCGGCGATCTCGGAATCGGCGCTCTGGAGCGCGCTCGAGGGCAAGGCCGCGACGCTGGGCCAGCTGGGGCTGCCGGGAGTGGTCATCACGCAGTTCGGCTTCGACGTGGATCCGGTGCTGAAGTGGCTCGAGGCGGTCCGGGAGCGCGGCATCGACCTGCCAGTCCGGATCGGCGTGCCAGGACCGGCAGGGGTCAGGCGGCTGGTCACCATGGCCGGCCGTCTGGGCGTCGGCACCAGTACGGGGATCGCGAAGAAATACGGGTTCTCGATTACCAACCTGATGGGCACCGCCGGGCCGGACAAGTTCATTCGCGCGCTGGCCGACGGCCTCGACCCCGAGCGGCACGGCGAGGTGAAGCTGCACTTCTACACGTTCGGCGGCCTCAAGGCCACGTCGGAATGGATCGCCGAGTTCCGCCGGGGCGGTTAGCTCTTCGGCAAGTCCGCCGCGATCTCCCAGATGTGCCCGGACGGGTCGGCGAAGCAGGCGGTCCTGATGCCCCACGGCCGGTCAATGGGCCCGTTGATCAGGGTCACCCCGCGCTTGGCGAGCTCATCGCACACCGCGTCCACATCGTCCGCCCAGATCGTGAACTGCATGCGCGCCCCGGTTTGCGGGCCGCCGACCGACGCGGGCGCGATCAGCTCCCGCGCGTTCGAGGCCCGCAGCAGGTTGACCATCGTGTCGCCGAACAAAAAGACCGCGGAGTCCGCGTCCTCCCAGTGCACCGGCAGCCCGAAGACCCCGGCGTAGAACTCCTTAGACCGCTCCAGGTCTTCCGTGAAGAGCGTTGCCGCCATGATCTTGTTGCTCTTCACCAGCGCGTCCACGTATCCGGCTCCCATCCGTCTGACCTACCGTCCCAGTAGTGACGCCCGGCACTCCGGGAAATCAGCGGTTGGCCTCGGCGTACGCCTTGAGCGCGGCCATCGTCCGCACGTTCTCCTTGTCGAAGCTGCGGGTGACCAGCGGTCGCAGCGGCCGGAAGTAGATGGGCAACGCGATGTCGAGGACCAGCCAGCGAGTGACGGTGGTCGTGCCGTCATCGGTCTCCAGCGAGTAGTGGATGTGCACGTCGATGGTCGCCCTGAGCTGCCTGACGTGGATGGTGTGGTGGAAGTCCACCGAGCCAGGCGGCTGGAAGCCGGTCACCGTCCCCCACCAGTCCTTGCCAGGATCGTCCGGTTTGCCGTCGCGATACCGGCTGCCGCGCCGGACCGGATAGGGCTCGACGTCCGTCGTCCCTCCGTACTGACTGGACCCGGGCAGCCAGCTGGGGTAGTTCGGCAGGTCAGAAAGCAGCTTGAACAACAACTCCGGCGCCGCGGCGATCGATGAGACATAGAACCGATGCCACTGAGAACGGGCCATGAGCCAACGTTAACGGCTTTCTAATCGCCACTGAATGGGTAGGAATTGGCGAGGCCGCTGAACTACGCCTAACTCAAGGAGGAGATTCGCTGATGAGCGCAACAGACGAGTTCTTGCAGAACAACGCTGCCTACGCCGCGCAGTTTTCCGGACCGCTGCCGCTGCCGCCGGCCAAGGGTGTCGCCGTGGTCGCCTGCATGGACGCACGGCTCAACGTCTACGCCATCCTCGGCCTGAACGAGGGCGAGTCGCACGTAATCAGGAACGCGGGCGGCGTAGTCACCGACGACGAGATCAGGTCGCTGGCGATCAGCCAGCGGCTGCTCGGCACGACCGAGATCATTCTCATCCACCACACCGACTGCGGCATGCTGACGTTCACCGACGACGGGTTCAAGCGCTCGATCCAGGAGGAAACCGGGATCAAGCCGGAATGGGCCGCGGAGGCCTTCCCGGATCTGGATGAGGACGTCCGGCAGTCCAGGGCGCGCATCCTGGCCAGCCCGTTCATCCCGCACAAGGAGTCGGTCCGCGGCTTCGTCTTCGACGTGGCCACCGGCAAGCTCAACGAGGTCAGCTAGCCCCACGCTGGTGGCCGGCCGTGGTCGGCCGGCCACCAGCGTGGCATGCTCGGAGTATGCGACCGACGCTGTACGAGTTCGCGGGCGGTGAGCAGGCGTTCGAACCCTTCGCCGCCGCGCTGCACGCGCGCTGCCTGGCGGACCCGGAGCTGAATCATCCCTTCTCGCACGCGGACCAGAACCCGGAGCACGTGCCGCGGCTGGCCGCGTACCTGGCCGAGGCGATGGGCGGACCGCCCATGTACTCGGCGGAGTGCGCCGACCAGGCACACGTGGTATGGCTGCACTCGGGCAACGGCGACATGAGCGATCTAGGGCGCCGGTTCGCGGACTGCTTCATGCTCGCGGCCGACGACGCCGGCTGGCCGCCGGACCCGGAGTTCCGGGCCGCGATCCGCGGCTACATCGAATGGGCGGTGGATGAGGTGGCACTGTCCCACCCGGACGACACCGACATCCCGCCGGGCCTGCCGCTGCCGCGCTGGTCGTGGGACGGCCTGCAGCGGTTATCCGGTTACGGCTTCCTGCCTACGCCCGCTACGGCCTCGCCGCTGGCGGGTCCGGCCTGCCCCTCGGGCAGCCACTCCGACAGCGGCGCGACCCCGGGCCCGATCAGCTCGAGGCCGGTGAAGAACCGCAGGATCTCCTCCTGGCTGCGCGGGCTCATCAACTCGGCGCCCGACTCGTTGTAGCGCCGGGTTTGCTCCGCCATCACCTCAGGACTGCGGTCGCTCGGCGCGTGGACGATGACGAGGAAGCTGCCGGAGGGCACCTCGTCCATCAGCTTCCGCACGATCGTGTACGGGTCATCTTCGTCCGGGATGAAGTGCAGCACCGCCAGTAGCAAGATGGCGACCGGCTTGCTGAAGTCCAGTGTCCTGTCGGCGGCCGACAGGATCGTGTCGGTTTCGCGCAGGTCGGCCTCGATGTAGTCCGTCTTCCCCTCAGGGGAACTGGTCAGCAGCGCCCTCGCGTGCGCGAGCACCACCGGGTCGTAGTCCGCGTAGACGATCCGGGACTCCGGCGCGGCGCGCTGCGCGACGTCGTGGGTGTTGTCCGCGGTGGGCAGGCCGGTTCCGATGTCGAGGAACTGCCTGATGCCGTAATCGATGGTGAGGCTGTGCACGATGTCGATCAGGAAGTAGCGCACGGACCTGGCTATCGCGGGGAGTGCGGGCATCGCGGCCATGATCTGGTCGGCCGCCTCCCGGTCGGCGGCGAAGTGGTCCTTGCCGCCTACCCAGTAGTTCCACATCCGTGCCGGGCTGGGCACGGAAGTGTCGAAACCACGTAGCTTTTCGGCTAGGGCGGCGTCCTCGTCGGGCACGTTCGCACTCATCTGCACGAGTGTAGACCTTATCGAGCGCTGTAAATGGGGGTGCGCCTCGTTCCGCGGGCGGAAAGAATCATACGTATGGCGACACCTCCGCGGCTCGTGCCGCTGCTCGAGCAGTTCGACTGGGCCTGCCTGCGCTTGCTGAACAGGATGACTGGCCCCGAGGTTGACAGCGGCAACGGCATGCCGATCGCGGTACCGCCGATAACGGACGAGGAATACCTGTGGAAACCGGTCCCGGGCTGGTCGGTCCGCCGCCGGGCGGACGGGCCGGGGCAGGGCGCGACGGTCCTGCTCGGCGCAGGGGAGTGGGGGCGTGACTCGGCCCCTGAGCCCCCGTATCCGCCGCCGTTCACCACCATCGCCTGGCGGCTCAGCCACATCAGCGAGATGCTCGCGCTCCGCGCCGACTACACGGTCGGCGACCGCGACATGACCAGCGACACTTACCGCAACAGCGGCGACGCCATGGGTGCCGTCAGGAGCTTCAGCGACGCCGCGGAAGCGTGGCGGGCGGCTCTGACCGGCGCCGACGACGCTGCGCTCGACACCGTGGGGTACAGCACGTACCCGTACGGCAGCGACCCGGGCGAGATGTTCGTGGACATCGTGTGGTGGGTCAACCAGGAGATCTTGCACCACGGCGCCGAGATCGCGCTGCTTCGCGACCTCTACCGCGCCATGCGCTCAGCCTGACCCGCCCTCGCGGGTCCGGTCGATGAAGGCTTGGATGCCGTCAAGGATGCGGTCGAGGCCAAAGAAGAACTCCGTGCGCTCGTCGTCCTGCTCGCCCGATTCCGGCGACCAGGCCATTCGGTACAGGCGGGGGTAGGTCTCCTCGTCGATGAGCACCCGGAGCATCGCCTCGTAGCTGGGCGGCGGCGCCGTCGCGTCCGGCTGGCCGGCCGCCTCGGCCTGCTTCGCCGCGCGGGCGGCGTCGTACGCCATCCGGGCCTCGCTCAGCGTGTACGAGCTGAGCAGGCCAAGCATCCGGAGCTTGTCGGCGTCCCGCAGGCCGGTGCCGTCGAGCGCCTCGAGGCCGCGCTCGAGGAAGTACGCGGAGTTCGGCCCGGCAGGCGGCGCCGCCATCGGCATCTGCGTGATCCAGGGATGCCGGTCGAGGACGTCGCGCTGCATGATCGCCCACATGCGCAGCTTGGCGCGCCAGCCGTCGCCCTCGAGTACCAGGCCCTCCGCGCCCTGCGCGCTGGCGTCCCACATCATCTGGAGGAGCTCGTCCTTGTCGGAGACGTGCCGGTAGAGCGACATCGTCGTGAAGCCAAGTTTTTTCGCGACCCGCGCCATCGACACCGCCTCGAGCCCCTCGGCGTCGGCGATTGCAACGGCGGCCGCCACGATGGCGTCCGCCGACAGCCCGGCGCGGGGGCCGCGCTTGCCTCGCTCGCGACGCCCCCACAGCAGGTCCAGGCCAGGCGGCAACGGCACCTGTTCGCCCGCCTCTGGCATCTGGTCGCCCCCTCTCCGGCTCGAGCCTCTTGACGTTAACTGTGTACCCAATATACATTCTGTGTATGACATACACAGTTAGTGTGCGCGGACTCCGCAAATCGTTTGGCGGCAAGGCCGTCCTCGACGGGGTCGACCTCGACGTCGCCTCCGGGGTCATCTTCGCCCTGCTCGGTCCGAATGGGGCCGGCAAGACCACCCTCATCCGCATCCTCGCCACGCTGATCCGCCCGGACGCGGGCACTGTGACCGTGGCAGGTCACGACCTGCTCGCCGACCCGGTCGCGGTAAAGCGCGCGATCAGCCTCACCGGTCAGTACGCCGCCGTCGATGAGATGCTCACCGGCGAGGAGAACCTGCGGATGATGGCCCGGCTGCTGCATTTCGCGCCGCGCGCGGCCAAAGCCCGCAGCGCGGAGCTGCTGGCCGAATTCGGTCTCCTCGACGCCCGCGCCCGCCTGGTCAAGACCTACTCGGGCGGAATGCGACGGCGGCTCGACCTCGCGATCAGCATGATCGCGCGGCCCCGGCTGCTGTTCCTTGACGAGCCCACAACCGGCCTTGACCCGCGCAGCAGGGAACAGCTGTGGGGCACGGTCCGGGGCCTCGCGGACCAGGGGGTGACAGTACTGCTCACCACCCAGTACCTCGAGGAGGCCGACCAGCTCGCCGACCGGATCGCCATGCTGGACCACGGCCGGATCGTCGCTCGCGGCACGGCCGACCAGCTGAAGTCGAGCCTCGGCGGCGAGGTCGTCCGGCTGCACTTCGGCGACGGCGACGGTTACCAGCGCGCCCTCGGCGCGCTGACGATCCTGCGCGCCGACCAGCGGCTGCGCACCATCGAGGTCGGCACCGATGGCTCGGCGGCCTCGGTGCACGACCTGCTCGGCACGCTGCGGACCGCCGGGGCGCCCGCCTCGCGGGTGTCGGTGGGCCGGCCGAGCCTCGACGACGTTTTCCGGTCCCTGACAGGAGGCATCCGATGACCGCCAGCTACGCCCTAGCTCTCAGCGACACCCAGGTGATGATCACGCGCTGCGTGCGCCGCTCGCTCCGCGACCCCGAGGCCTTCTTCACGGCCCTGATGCTGCCCGTCGTGCTCATGCTGCTGTTCGTGTACATCTTCGGCGGCGCGATCAACACCGGCCACGGCGGCTACGCCGATTACGTGGTGCCCGGCCTCATCGTGCTGTGCGCCGGCTTCGGCGCCGGCACGACTGCGGTCGCCGTTGCCACCGACATGAGCAGCGGCATCGTCGACCGGTTCCGCTCCATGCCCATCCGCGGGTCGGCGATCCTGTCCGGCCACATCGTCGCCAGCCTGGCGCGCAACCTGCTCGCCACCGCGCTGGTGATCGCCGTCGGCCTCGGCGTCGGCTGGCGTCCGGACGCCAGCCCCGCAAAGTGGGCGGCGGCGGCCGCCATGATCGTGCTGTTCATCCTCGCGATGTCGTGGCTCGCCGCCGCGTTCGGCCTGCTGCTGCGCAGCCCGGAGGCGGCGAACGCCGCGACGTTCGTGCTCATGTTCCTGCCCTACGTCAGCACCGCGTTCGTCCCCGCGCGCACGATGCCCGCCGTGCTGCGGCCGATCGCCGCGAACCAGCCGTTCACTGCGGTGATCGAGACCATGCGCGGCCTGTGGATGGGGCACACCTCGACCGGTGCCGCCGTGGGCCACGAGGCGTGGCTCGCCGTCGCCTGCTGCGCCGGCATCCTCGTCGCGTCGTTCGCCGCGGCCTCCTGGCT
>NZ_JBARCR010000809.1:0-3646 GCF_049794275.1 Trebonia sp. | reverse complement strand
GCGCAGGTTCGCGTCGTCGAAGTTCGCCAGGCGGTTGGCGGTGGCGCGGACCTCGCGGCGCATCCGCCGTTCCTCCCAGGCCAGCACGCTGTCGTGCGCCCCGAGCCTGGTCAGCATCGCCGCGATCGCCTCGCCGTCGCGGATCACCACCCGGTCCACGCCGCGCACCTCACGGGACTTGGCGGAGATCTTCAGCCGCCGCGCGGCCCCCACCAGGGCCAGCGCCGCCTCAGAACCGGGGCAGGTGATCTCCAGGGCCATCGACCGGCCCGGCTCGGTCAGCGACCCGTGCACAAGGAAGGCGCCGCGCCAGGCGGCCTCGCAGTCGCAGATACCGCCCGACACCACCTGCCGGGGCAGCCCGCGTACTGGGCGCCCGAAGCTGTCCAGCAGTCCCGCCTGCCGCGCCAGGCTGTCGCCGCCGCGGGAGACCCGCACGATGTACCTGTTGCCCTTGCGCAGCCCGCCCGGCTGCAGCACGAGCAGCTCCGACGTGTGGCCGAACACCTCGGCGATCGACGCGCGCAGCCGACGGGCCACCGCCGCGGTGTCCAGCTCCGCCTCGATCACGATCCGCCCGGCGGTCAGGGTCAGCCCGCCGGCGAATCGCAGCAGCGTGGACACCTCCGTCTTCCGGCAGCACGGCTTGATCACCGGAATTCGGCTGAGCTCGTCCTTCACCACGCCCGTCATCGCCATTGCGGCACCACCCCCACGATTAAGTCGCTAACTCCCCCGAACACCCGCCGGTACGCCGCGGCCAGCCGCACCGGATCGTGCTTGACGCCGTCGGCCGCCGCCACGTCAGACAACACCAGCGACGCGTGCAACAGTCCCGCCGCCTGCTTCAGCTCGTTTTCCGCGCCGCCGACCGCGCCAGCATCGGCGAGCACCACGTCAACAGTCAATGATGGCGCGTGGTCGGTGAGAACTTCCAGATGACGGTGCGGAGAAAATCCTTCGGTCTCCCCCGGTTGCGGCACGAGGTTCAGCGCCACCAGTCGCCGCGCCTTGGTCCCCGCCAGCGCCGTGGCCAGCGACGGTACCAGCAGGTGCGGCAGCACGCTGGTGAACCACGACCCGGGGCCGAACACTACCCAGTCCGCCGCGAGCACCGCGTCGACCGCTTCCGGCACGGCCGGCGGGTCGAAGGGCTCCAGCGTGATCGACCGCACCCGGCCGCTGGTCACCGCCACCGCGGCCTGCCCCCGCACCTCGCGAACCACCTCGGGCGCCAGCGGGTCGAGCCCGGACACGTACGCCACGATCTCCAGCGGCACCGCGGCCATCGGCAGCACCCGCCCGGTGACGCGCAGCAGCCGCCCGACCAGGTCCAGGCCGGCTACCGGATCGCCGAACAGGTCCCACATCCCGGCGAGCAGCAGGTTCCCGAGGGCATGCCCGGCCAGCTCGCCTGAGCCGCCGAACCGGTGCTGCACCACCCGGGACCAGGTCTCGCCCCACGAGTCGTCGCCGCACAGCGCCGCGAGCGCCATCCGCAGGTCACCGGGCGGCAGCACGCCGAACTCGCGGCGCAGCCGCCCGGACGAACCGCCGTCGTCCGCGACCGTGACGATCGCCGTGATGTCCGGCGTCACCCGCCGCAGCGCGGCCAGCGACGCGGCCAGCCCATGCCCCCCGCCCAGGGCGACGACCTTCAGCCCCAAGAAATCACTCCCGACCCAGATCCCGGTGCGACACCGTGATATCGCGGTCGCCGAGCCGTGCCGCGATCTGTTCGGCGATGGCGACCGAGCGGTGCTTGCCGCCCGTGCAACCAACCGCCAGCGTCACATACCTCTTGCCTTCGCGTTCAAACCCCGGCAGCGACACTTCGAGCACTTTCAGGTACGCGTCGAGGAACTCCTCCGCCCCCTGCTGGGCGAGCACGTAGTCGCGCACCCCGGCGTCCAGGCCGGTCAGCGGCTGCAGCGACGGCACCCAGTGCGGGTTCGGCAGGAACCGGAGGTCGGCGACCAGGTCCGCGTCCACCGGCACCCCGTACTTGAAACCGAACGAAACGATGTTCAGCCGCAGCGTCCCCGCCGAGTCCCCGGCGAAATAGGCGTGCATCCGGGACCGCAGCTGGTGCACGTTCAGCGACGACGTGTCCAGCACGATGTCGGAGTCGCCGCGCACCTCGCGGAGCAGGTCGCGCTCGGCAGAGATGCCCTCGGTGATCGTGCCCAAGTCCTGCATCGGGTGCGGCCGCCGCACGTTCTCGAACCGCTGCACCAGCGTCCTTTCTGACGCCTCGAGGAACACCACCTGCGGCGACACGCCGCGCGCCGCCAGCGCCGCGATCGCCGACTTCAGGTCCGTGGAGAACCCGGCCGACCGCGCGTCGATGATCGCGGCGACGCCGGGCAGCGACGCCCGGTCCGCGAGGTCGAGCATCGTGGGCAGCAGCGCGGGCGGCAGGTTGTCCACCACGTACCAGCCGAGGTCCTCAAGGGCGTTAGCCGCGGTGGACCGGCCGGCGCCGGACATGCCGGTGATGATGACGATGTCGGGTACGCCGTGCGCGGCACGGGCGCTAGCAGGTTCAGTCATGTGGCTAACCTCCGGGAAGGACCAGGCTCCGCAGTCCGCAAGGCGCTCGTGATGGTGGCCGCGAGCCGCGGCCCGATGCCGGGCACTTCGGCGATCTCCGCGTCCGATGCCGCCGAGATCGCCTTCACTGACCCGAACTTCTTCAGCAGCGCGGCCCGCCTGGCCGGGCCCAGGCCCGGCACCGAATCCAGCGCCGAGACGGTGGCGGCCTTCCCCCGCTTGGCCCGGTGGTAGGTGATCGCGAACCGGTGCGCCTCGTCCCGCACCCGCTGCAGCAGGTACAGCCCCTCGGACGTGCGGGACAGGATCACCGGGTGCTGCTGGTCCGGCAGCCACACCTCTTCCAGCCGCTTCGCGAGCCCGCAGACGGCCACGTCGTCGATGCCGAGGTCCGCGAGCGCGCCCGCGGCCGCCGCGACCTGGCCCGCGCCACCGTCCACGACGACCAGGTTCGGCGGGTACGCGAACTTGCGCTGAGTCGAAGCCAGCGTACGTTCAGGGGAAATGTCTTGATCTTCCCTCGCCTCGGGATCGCCGAGCATGTCCAGCTCACCGGTCTCCTCGCGCTCCGCCAGGTAGCGCCGGAACCGCCGGGTGATCACCTCGCGGATCGCCGAGATGTCGTCGCTGCCCTCGAACCCCTTGATCGAGAACCGGCGGTACTCGCTCTTGCGGGCCAGCCCGTCCTCGAACACGACCATCGACGCGACGACGTGCGTGCCCTGCAGGTTGGACACGTCGTAGCACTCGATCCGCAGCGGTGCGTCGTCCAGGCCCAGCGCCTCCTGGATCTCGTGCAGCGCCTGGCTTCTCGTGGTCAGGTCGCTGGCGCGGCGCGTCTTGTGCAGCGCCAGGCCCCCCTTGGCGTTGCGCGCGACGGTCTCCATCAGGGCCTTCTTGTCGCCGCGCTGCGGGACCCGCAGCTGCACAGGGCCGCCGCGGCGCGCGGTCAGCCACTGCGTCATAGTCTCCGGGTCCGGCGGCAGCTCGGGGACGAGCACCTCGCGCGGGATGCCGTTGCTGTCCGGTGAGGTTCCCTCGCCGTAGAACTGGCCGAGGAAGTGCTCGACAAGGTCGGTGGTGTTGACGTCCT
>NZ_JBARCR010000808.1:0-3794 GCF_049794275.1 Trebonia sp. | reverse complement strand
GATCACCGCCACCGTCTCGTCGGTCTCGGCGACTTGGGGGACGATGAGCGCCTCCCGGGTCAGCGCCGCCGCGCCGGGTCCGGTCGCGCCGGCGGCCCAGGCGAACAGGTCAGGCCGCGCCGCGACGCATCGGCCGCAGAGAATGCACTTCCCCTGGTCGACGCGCACCCGGTCGGCTACCCCGATGGCCCCGGTCGGGCACAGACCATCGACGTCCGGCGCGTCCGCGTCCCCTATGACCGTCACAGGGCCACGCCAGGCGTCGGCGTACTCGTCGGGCTTCTTCGGCCAGCGGGTCGTCACCACCCCGTCGCGTAGTCCCCGCAAGACCCAGAGGCTCACAGCGCGGCGCCGGCAGCCGAGAGGCCGAAGCTGGCCTCGATGAACGGGAAGTCGGTGAGGATGTCGCCGGCGAAGACCTCGTGCATCAGCACCAGGTTGTGGAATGACGCCGAGCGCGGCTGGCAGCTGGTGATCCGCCCGCCGGCGATCGTCACGTCGTAGAACACTTCGCCCTGCGGGGCCTCGGCCCAGCCGAGCGTCCTGCCGTCTCCGGGCTCGCAGGGGACGTTGGGAGTCAGCTGCGTACGTTCCGGAAAATCTGACAGAGCCAGCCGGATGAGACCGAAAGCCTGGGTGACTTCCTCAGCCCGTACCCTGAGCCTCGCCAGCGCATCGCCCCTAGGGGGGATGGGGGGCTGGGCAAGCCCCCCATGCGGGGGGTCACCGGGGGGCCAGGGGGAATGGGGGGCGGGAGCCCCCCATGCGGAGGATAGGCCCCCGGGGAGAAGCACAGCGTAGCCGTCGTAGGGACGGGTGAGCCGCGCGTCGTCGGCGAACCCCGATGCCTTGCCGATCGGGCCGAGCGCGCCGTGCTCGCGGGCCCGCGCCGGAGTGAGCGGGCCGGTGCCGCGCAGCCGGTCAAGGAACGAGGACGTGCCGAGCAGCGCGTGCATGTCGGCGGTGACCTGCTGCTCCAGCGAGGCCAGCCCGGCCAGGATCTCGGCCGGGCGTTTCCGCGGAAACGCCGACACGCCGCCAGGGACCACGACGCCGCGGCCGAATCGGCTGCCGCACATGGCGCTGACCAGCCGCAGCACCCGTTCCTTGTGCAGCGCGAAGCGGGCGGTGGCGACCGCGAGGCCGGCCGCGTCGGCGAGCCGCACCGCGACGTCCAGGTGGTTCGCGATCCGCTCGAGTTCCGCGTACGCCACCCGGACGAGGGCGGCCTCGCGCGGGATCTCGCAGCCGGCGATCGCCTCGACCGCGTGGCAGTAGGCGAGGGCGTGGGCGACGGAGGCGATGCCTTCGGCCCGCTCGGCGAGCAGGACGCCGTCGCCCGCGGTCATGCCGGTGAACCGGCCGGCCACGCCGCGGTGCTTGTAGAAGATCCGCATGTTGAGGTGCGGGATCGCCTCGCCGGGGGTCTCGACCAGGTACTCCATCGACTCGGTCACCCCGGACCTGACCGGGCCGTGCGGGATCGTGAACAGCCCGTATCCCGTCACGTGCCTGGGCAGCGGGTCGCCGGGCTTGACGAGCGGGGCGAGCCGGGGATGACCCTCGGGGACGATCCCGGTCTCGTCGTGGATCAGCCGTTCGTACCAGAACGCCGCGCCGATCGCCGGGGGCGCTAGGGTCAGCGACGGGTAGCCACGGGCGCCGGGCGGCAGCGTCGCCTCCAGCGTGTCGATGCGGCCAGGAGCGGTCACGTAGGCCGACAGAGTGACGGTTCCGCCGCTGCGGAACGCGGACAGGCCGGCGAACCGCTCGCCGCGTCCGGTGCGGCCGGCGAGCGCCTCCCGCAGCGCGGCGACGGCTGGTTCGGTGCTGGTGATCGTCATCGCGCCCCCAGTTGCGCCGCCGCGTGCGTGATCAGGCTGGTCAGCTCGCCGGGCGGGTGGATACCGAGCAGGAACAAGACGGCGAGGCCCGCCAGCACCGGGACGACCATCCAGGCGCTCGGCTCGCCAGGCTCCGCGGTTTGCGTGCCGTCCCTGGCGGGAGACAGGAGCATTCCGGTCGCGGAGGTGATGAGCCCGAAGAAGGCGAGGGTCACCAGGATCACGAGGATCGCCGCGGCGGCGTAGCTGCCGCTGCCCAGGCCGCCGGCCACGATCTGGAATTCGCTGCGGAAGATGCCCGACGGCGGCAGCGCGGACAGCGCGAAGACCGCGAGCAGGAACAGCGGGCCGCTCCACGGCAGCAGCCGCACGCCGTCCCGCATCGCGGCGACCTCCTTGGTGCCGAACTTCACCGTGAACACCCCCGCGCCCATGAACGCGTTGGCCTTCGCCGCCGCGTGCGCCATGACGTGCAGCAGCACCCCGGCCAGCGCGGCCGGCGCGCCGAAGCTCACGCCGATCGCCAGGATGCCCATGTGCTCGACGCTGGAGTAGGCGAGCAGCCGTTTGACGTCCCGCTGGCCGAAGACGTACAGCGACGCGAGCAGCAGCGACGCGACACCGAAGGCCAGCAGCGCGTCCCGCGGGAAGCCGCTGCCCAGAGCCGCCGCGGCGACCTGGTAGAAGCGGAGGATCGCGTAGAAGCTGACCGCGAGCAGCGAACCGGACAGCAGTGCGGACACCGGGGTCGGCGCCTCCGAGTGCGCGTCGGGCAGCCAGGTGTGCACGGGAAACAGGCCGACCTTCGTCCCGTAGCCGACGACCGCGAGCAGGAAGGCAAGCCGGACCGGGGTCTTGGGCAGCTTCGCGGCGACGTCGATCAGCGGCTGGACGGCCAGGTTGTAGTGCTCGCCAAGGACCTGCGCGCCGGCGTAGTAGGCGAAGATCGTCGCCAGCAGTGCCAGGCTGAGGCCGGCGGAGGCGATCAGGACGTACTTCCAGGCGGCCTCCGCGGCCCGGTCGGTGTCCTCGATCGCCACCAGCAGCGCCGAGATGACCGTGGTCACCTCGATCGCGATCCACAGCAGCGCCAGGCTGCCCATCAGGGGAGCGGCCAGCATCGCCCAGGCGAACGCGTTCAGCCCGGCGTAGCAGCGGCGGACGTACCTGGCGTCGCGGCCTTTCAGGTAGCCGGCCGCGTAGACGGCCACCGCCCCGTACAGGAACCCGGTGGCGAGCAGGAAGATCACGCTCACCGCGTCCGCGCGCAGGTAACCGGACAGCTCGCTGAGGTCGCGGTGCGCGGCCTCCGGGACCAGGGCCAGGACCAGGCCGAAGCTCGCGATGCCGGAGACCGCCGTGACGGCGGCGGCCAGCCGGGCGGGGATGGCGAGGCACACGACTCCCGCGGCCAGCGGGAGGATCAGGATGGCCAGCACTACCGCGAGCATCGCGTCACCCCTGCAGCCTGGTCAGGTCGGCGGTGGACAGCGACTCGGCCTTCGTGTGGTGCGCGCGGATCAGCATCCCGAACACGACCACCGCGACCAGCAGGTCGAAAAGGAACGCCGTCTCCAGGATCAGCGGCAGCCCGGCGGCGACCACCAGCGCGGCCAGCGAGACCGCGTTCTCCAGCGTGAGGAAGCCCACCGCCTGGGAAGCCACGTCCCGGCGCACGATCATCAGTCCGAACGCGACGAAGACCATCGCCGCCGCGATCGCCAGCGCGAGCGCCGGGGCGGCCGGTCCAGCGATGTGCAGCCGCCCGAACGTGAAGAACCCGAACGCGGCCAGCCCGATGCAGGCCAGCACCGCGCTGGCCGGGTTCAGCGTGTAGCTGCCCGCGACGCCGGGCGCGTCCTCGCTGACCGGCGCGCCGAGCAGCCTGCGCAGCACCAGCGGCACCACCACGACCTTGAGCGCGCCGGACAGCGCCGCCAGCGCGTACAG
>NZ_JBARCR010000807.1:0-5112 GCF_049794275.1 Trebonia sp. | reverse complement strand
GGTCGGCGGGTGTGGTGGCTGGGGCGGCTGGCTTTTTCCGGCCAGCCGGCGCCTGAGCGGGTGGCGTATGCGAGGTCCCACCCGGGCCGGGAGGCGGAAACCCAGCTGACTGAGGTGGTCGGGCAGCGGAAGCTGCTGAAGTGGACCGTTCCCGGCGCCGCGCACGCGGCGGTGTTCTGGGGCTTCATCATCCTGGTTTTCACGATCATCGAGGCCTACGGCGACCTGTTCTCCCGGACGTTCGCGATCCCCGGCATCGGGCACTGGGCGGTGCTCGGCTTCCTGGAGGACCTGTTCAGCGTCGGCGTGCTCGCCGGGATCATCACGTTCACGGTGATCCGGCTGCGCGACGACCCGCACCGGGAAGGCCGCGGGTCGCGGTTCTTCGGCTCCCACACGCGCGCCGCCTGGCTGGTCCTGGTCATGATTTTCCTGGTCATCGCCACCCTGCTGCTCTACAGGGGAGCGCAGGTCAACACCGGGGTATTCCCCTACAACGACTGGGCGTTCGCCTCGCATGCGGTCGGCAACTGGCTGCGGCCACTGGGGTACGGCGTCAACTCGGTGCTCGAGGTGGTGTTCCTGCTCGCCCAGATCGGCGTGATCATGGCGTTCCTGGTCGTGGTGGCCTACTCCAAGCACCTGCACATCGGGCTCGCCCCGGTCAACGTGATGTTCTCCCGGCGCCCCAACGCGCTCGGCCCGCTGGAGCCGATGCGCTCGGGCGGCAAGGTGCTCGACTTCGAGGAGGCCGACCCGGACACCGACGTGTTCGGCATCGGCAAGGTGGAAGACCTCACCTGGAAGGGCCTGCTCGACCTGGGCACCTGCACCGAGTGCGGCCGCTGCCAGTCGCAGTGCCCGGCCTGGGTCACCGGCAAGCCGCTGTCCCCCAAGCAGGTCATCCTCGACCTGCGCGACCACGCCTTCGCCAAGGCCCCGTACCTCCTCGCCGGTTCCGACGAGGCGCGGGAGAAGCTGCCGGACGCCGTCAAGGCCGAGGCCGAACGGCCGCTGGTCGGGACCAAGGAGCAGAACGGCGTCATCGACCCGGACGTGATCTGGTCCTGCACGAACTGCGGCGCCTGCGTCGAGGAATGCCCGGTCGACATCGAGCACATCGACCACATCGACGGGATGCGGCGCCACCAGGTGCTGATCGAGTCCGCCTTCCCCCAGGAAGGCGCCACCATGCTCAACAACCTGGAGCGCCGCGGCAACCCATGGGGCATGGCCGAAGACAAGCGGCTGGAGTGGATCACCGAGCTCGACTTCGAGGTCCCCGTCGTCGACGGCAAGATCGGCCAGGACGTGGAGTACCTGTTCTGGGTCGGCTGCGCGGGGGCGCTGGAGGACCGCGCGAAGAAGACCACCAAGGCCATCGCCGAGCTGCTGCACACCGCCGGCGTCTCGTTCGCGGTGCTCGGCCCGGCCGAGACCTGCACCGGCGACCCGGCCCGCCGCCTCGGCAACGAGTTCGTGTACAGCATGCTCGCCCAGCAGAACATCGAGACGCTCAACGACGCCGGCGCCAAGAAGGTCATCGCGTCCTGCCCGCACTGCTTCAACACCATCAGCCGCGAGTACCCGCAGCTCGGCGGCAACTACGAGGTAATCCACCACACCCAGCTGCTCGCCCGCCTGGTAGAAGAAGGCAAGCTCACGCCCGTCACCGCGGTCGAGGAGAAGATCACCTACCACGACCCGTGCTTCCTCGGCCGCCACAACAAGGTCTACACCCCGCCCCGGCAGCTCATCGACGCCGTTCCCGGCACCCAGGCCGAGGAGATGCACCGGTGCAAGAACCGGGGATTCTGCTGCGGCGCCGGCGGTGCCCGCATGTGGCTAGAGGAGCGCATCGGCAAGCGGATCAACGAGGAACGGATCGACGAGGCCCTCGCCCTGAACCCCGACACCATCTCCACCGCGTGCCCGTACTGCATGGTCATGCTCGGCGACGCCGTCAACGCCAAGAAAGCCGCCGGCCAGGCCCGGCCCGAACTCGAGGTAATCGACGTCGCCCAGTTGCTGGTCCGCTCTGTCCGCTCGGACAAACCCGCGAAAGCCTAAGCGGCTGGCTTCCACCAGGAGAGCGGCGTATTTCGGCCCTCCGAGTCGTCAGCGGGGTCGCCGTCCAGGTAGCGAGAGTAAGGCCAAGGGTCCGGAGTCGGTCCGGTACGTTCCGAATACTGCTTTCTTACTATCTCCAGGGTGACCAGGTGCGCGTGGCGGGCGCTGGGCACCACCCACACCTCCTTCGCCCAGCAGGCCGCGGCGAGCAGGTGCCGCGCGGCGAACAGATCGGCGGCGGTGATACCGGCGCGGCACCAGAGGTAGACGCGCTCGCCATAGTCCGTCGGCACGGTGCGGAGGGCGAACGGCAGCTTGCCTCGCCTGGTCTGTACCCAGGCGTTGATGCAGCCGACCCGGACCCGGTGCGGGGTGATCATGCACCAGGCCCTGGCAACCACCCGCGTTCGGGCCGGCGGCCACTGCAGCACTACTACAGCGACCGCCAGCCCGGCCCCCGCGACTGCGGCGAGCCCGATGAGGCCGAGGCTGCCCGCGACGAGCGCGGACAGCCCGGCCCCGGCGGCGAGAATCCCCAGTTCCCACCGCCAGTTCCAGACCAGCTCGAGCGGGCCGGGACGGCGGATCTCCCGCACCGCGGCCTCGAGGCTGGATATCACGCTCGGATCGTTCGGCCGCTGCGGCCGCCCGGAGGCCATCAGTCGCCTCCGTCCAGCGAACCGCAGGGAGGGGTGTCCTTCCCCGAGCCGAAGGAGCGGCCGTCCCAGTGGTCGTCCCATGCTTCCGGCACGCCCGGGCGCGGCGGGAACTGGGTGCTGATCAGGTCAAATCGCCTGTCTCTGTATTGCCTCCCGAGCCCGCCGTGCAGTTCGATGACCTGCCAGCCGCGCCAGCGCGCCTCCAGATCGTTCATGTAGAACAGGCGGCGGCCGAGCCTGCGAGGCAAGCCGGCCAGCCACGCGACCACGATGGCGAAGGCGCTGCGGATCGCGTCGCCGGCGTTCGGCATCCCCGTCACGCGGAGATCCGGAACGTCAATCGTTTCGGGCGCGTCGCCAATGGACCACTGGGGGTTGTGTTTGCCGAGCACATTGGTACTGTTGATCACGTCACTAGCCCTTCTCGGTGGTTCCTGAGGACGGGTGGTGTTTGGCTGGGTCGGTGTGGCAGCACCGGCCCAGCTGTGTTTCCGGAGAACCGTGCAGTGGGTAACTGCCCGTCTACCGTTAGAGTGGCGTTTTTGCTTGTGGCCTGACACTCGGGATCCGCTCACGCACCGGGGAAGCGGTCGCGTGGAACGCAGAGGAATGACGGCACCTCCTCGACTAATCGCCGGCTCGCGCGACGCCTGCGGGCTTAGCGATCTTGGATCGGTAACCCTTGGGTCACCGCTCGACCCCATTGTCGGCGGGTCGCTTGAGGATGGCTTCGCTGTCTGATTTCATGATGACTGTGGCGCGTGCAGTTGGCAAGTGCCAAAATCAAGTGCCAAACTCATTTGCCAACGGCATGTATCTAATGCACGGTATCTATAAGTGGAATCTGCGGTGCCGCGCCAACGATCCTGCTTGCCCAAAGCGGAAGGAAGCGACCTCCAGTGCCGGAAGTGCGCAGTCCAACGCTCCGCCGCCGCGAGCTCGGCGCACGTCTGCGAACGCTTCGTCAAGAGCGATCGATGACGGTCGACCAGGTCGCCGAGCACCTGCTCTGTTCGCCATCGAAGGTGAGCCGGATGGAAACCGGCCAGCGGGGTGCGACACAGCGAGACGTGCGAGATCTCTGCGACCTCTACGGGATAGCCAGCGCGGTCGAGCGCGAACGACTTATGACACTCGCCAAGGAGAGTAGGCAGCAGGGCTGGTGGCAGTCGCACGACGTGCCTGACGAGTTCAGGAGCTATCTCGACCTTGAGCAAGACGCCATCGCACTAAGGACGTATCAGTCGACGATAGTTCCAGGTCTGTTGCAAACCCCCGAATATGTGCGCGAAATGAGTAACGTCCTGGTGCCCGAGGTCTCTGCCGAGACTGCCAATGACCTCGTGGGCGTCAAGTTGCTGCGTCAGGGACGGCTTGCCTCCAAGGCTCCGCTTCCGCTGTCGGTGGTCCTTGATGAGGCGGTCCTGCACCGCGCCGTCGGCGGACCCGCCGTCATGAGGGCTCAACTCGAGCGTATGGTCGAGACGACCAGAATTCACAGTGTTACGATTCAGGTCATTCCCTACAAGGCGGGCGCCCATCCTGCTATGGATAGTACGTTCACCATCCTGGACTTCACCGACCCTGTTCCGAGCGTGGTGTACGTCGAAGGACTGGTGGGCCATATCTATCTGGAACGCCCACACGATATAACACGTTACGAATACGTATTCGATCGCTTGAAAAGTTTGGCATTGAGTCCACAAGACTCAGCCGAACTTATCGCAAAGGTTGGCGCGGATTATCGTTTGCCGAAGTCGGCGCGATTGTGACTTAGCCAAACAAAACTCCATAACGTCCGAATACAGCTCCCTATCGTCCCGCACCTGTCTGGAAAGCAGCGGAACAATGTCCCTCATGAAGGCCGACTCCGAGACATCCGGGTGGCGGAAGGCGCAGCGCAGCATGGCCAATGGCAACTGCGTCGAAGTCCGCCCAGTGAACGGCAGGATCGCCGTTCGCGACTCGAAGAACCCCGGTGGCTACGTGCTCGCGTACAGCGCCCCGTCCTGGCGCGCTTTCACGCTGGCGGCGCAGCAGGGCCACTACGACGCGCACCGGTAGTAAGAACCTCATCCAACTGCGGCGTGCTTTGGGGTTACCCGAGTTCATGACCCCTTAGCAGAGGAGGGGGCCGCTTGGCGTGCCAGGCGGCTTCCCTTTCGTCACACTTTGGTGCGGTAGAAGTTCAGGTAGGAGCGGGACGGGGTGGGGCCGCGCTGGTCTTGGTAGCGCGAGCCGTAGCGGGCGGAGCCGTACGGGTGTTCCGCGGGGGAACTGGTCCGGAACAGGCATAGCTGCCCGATCTTCATCCCCGGCCACAGCTTGATGGGGAGCGTGGCGACGTTCGACAGTTCCAGCGTCACATGGCCGGAGAAGCCTG
>NZ_JBARCR010000806.1:0-3618 GCF_049794275.1 Trebonia sp. | reverse complement strand
GTCCTGGCCGGCCGTGTCCGGGTACCGCCCTTCCGCCGCCAGGTGCAGGTGCTCGGGCCGGATGCCGAGGACGATCTCGCTGAGCTGATCGCGCGCCGCCTCTGCGCGTACCGGCGCGGCGAGCGGGATGACGGTCCCCGCCAGCGTGGCGCCGCCGTCGGTCAGCGGCGCGGTCTGCAGGTTCATCGCGGGCGAGCCGATGAAGCCGGCGACGAACTGGTTCACCGGGTTGTCGTACAGCTCGCGGGGCGAGGCGCACTGCTGGAGCTTGCCGTTGCTCAGCACGGCCACCCGGTGTCCCATCGTCATCGCCTCGACCTGATCGTGCGTCACGTAGACGGTGGTGACGCCGAGGCGGCGCTGCAGCTCGGCGATCTGGCTGCGGGTCTGCACCCGCAGCTTGGCGTCCAGGTTGGACAGCGGCTCGTCCATCAGGAAAACCTTGGGCTCCCGCACGATGGCCCGGCCCATCGCGACGCGCTGCCGCTGGCCGCCGGACAGCTGCTTGGGCTTCCTGCTGAGCATGCTCTCGTCGAGGTCGAGGATGCGCGCCGCCTCACGGACGCGGCGGTCGCGTTCGTCCTTGTGGACGTGCTGCATCTTCAGCGCGAAGCCCATGTTCTCCGCGACGGTCTTGCTCGGGTAGAGCGCGTAGTTCTGGAACACCATCGCGATGTCCCTGTCCTTGGGCTGCACGTCGCTGACGTCACGCCCGGCGATCTCGATGCGCCCGCCGTCGAGCGGCTCAAGCCCGGCGAGCATCCGCAGCGCGGTCGTCTTGCCCGACCCCGACGGCCCGACGAGGACCATGAACTCGCCGTCCTTGATGTCCAGGTCGAGCGCGTCGACCGCGGGCGGCGTGCCCTTCGCGTACACGCGGCTCGCCGCCAGGTAGTTCACTGCTGCCATCGGGGACCTCCGTCACTCACTTGATCGCACCCATAGACAGACCGCGGACCAGGGAACGCTGCGCGACCCAGCCCACGATGATCACCGGGACCGAGGCGACCGTGGCCGCCGCGGACAGGTGCGCGATGTACAGCCCCTCCTGGGGCACCGAACTGATCAGGAACATCGGCATGGTCGCCGCGTTCGTGACGGTCAGGTTGAGCGCGAGGAACAGCTCGTTCCAGGCGAAGATCACGCAGATCAGCGCGGTGGACACGACGCCGGGGATAACGACGGGCATGATCACCTCGATGATCTCCCTGATCCGCCCGGCACCGTCGAGGCGCGCCGCCTCGAGCATCTCGGTGGGCACCTCGAGCATGAACGACCGGATCATCCAGATCGCGAGCGGCAGGTTCATCGCTGCGTACAGGATGATCAGCACCCAGATGGTGTCCAGCAGGTGTGCCTTCAGCGCGATCACGTACAGCGGCCCGATCGCCGCGACGATCGGGAGCATCTTCGTCGAGATGAAGAAGAACAGGCCGTCGCGCCAGTGCTTGACCGGGCGGATCGCGAGCGCGTAGGCGGCCGGGATCGCGAGCACCAGCACCAGGATCGTGGAGCCGACCGTCGCGAGGGCCGAGTGCTCGAGATACGGGCCCATCCCGTTGAAGACCAGCCGGAACTGCGCCAGCGTGGGGCTGAAGATGAACTTCGGCGGCCAGGTCTCCGCGGCGGACTCCGGCTTGAATGCGGTGATCACCATCCACAGCACGGGCAGGAAGAAAGCGATCCCCACCACCCAGCCGAGCACGGTCCAGCCTGTCTTGCGGGTGAGCTCTCTGGCGCGGTTTCTCGCGCGCCGGGAGGTCCGGCTTGGCGCCTCTGCCGCTGTTACCGCCGTCATCGTGCCTCCTCGAACTGGAAGACCCGGGCGAACAGCCGCAGCGCGAAGCTGGCGACGATGATCGTCAAGACCACGGTGACCACGCCGGCGGCGGCCGCCCCGCCGACGTCGAAGGCGTAGTTCACCTTCTGGTACAGGTAGAAGGGCAGCGTCGTGGTCGAGGTGCCCGGTCCGCCGTTGGTCATCAGCCGCACCTGGTCGAAGGCGTTCACCAGGTAGATCGAGCCAAGCAGGATCCCCAGCTCGATGTAGGGGCGCAGGTGCGGGAGGGTGAGCTCGCGGAATGTCGCCCACGCGTTCGCCCCGTCGACCTTGGCCGCCTCAAGGACATCCGACGCCTGCCCCTGCAAGCCGGCGAGCACGATCAGGATCATGAACGGCGTCCACTGCCAGATCATGACCACGACCACTGACCCGTAGGCGTGCGTGCTCAGCCAGGCGACGTGATGCACGCCGAACGGCTCGAGCAGGTAGTTGATCAGACCGAAGTTCGGATCCAGCATCGGTCCCGCCCAGACCAGCGCCGCGGCGGCCGGCATGACGAGGAACGGCGTGATGATCAGCGTGCGGACCACGCCGCGGCCGAGGAACTTCTTGTCGAGCAGCACGGCGACCGCGACCCCGAGCACCATCGCGACGATCACCGCGATCGCCGTCATGGTCACCGACCTGACCACCGCGCTCCGGAAGCTGGGATCGGTGAAGACCTCTTTGTAGTTGGCGACGCCGGTCCAGTGCGCACCGCCTGGCTGGTTCCAGAAGTAGTTCTGGAAGCTATACCAGAGCGTGACGATGAACGGGATCTGCGTGACGACGATCGTGTAGATCAGCGCTGGCAGCAGCGGGAGACGCCGCTGCCAGCCTTCCCGGCGGCTCACCCCCCGCGGCCGGATTCCGGTCGCGGGGGGTTTGACCAAATCCTCGATGATAGTCATGGCTGGCTAGCTGCCTTCACCGTCAGCTGCCGCCGGACAGCTCGGACGGACTGTAGGCCGAGGCGTACCCCTGGCTGTTCTGCAGCGCCTGGGTCACCGATTCCGTGCCGGCGATCGCGCCGGCGATCTGCTGGCCGACTTGCAGGCCGAGGGTCTCGAACTGCGGGATGTCGACGTACTGGACGCCGACGTAGGGCACCGGGTTCACCGTCGGGTGGTCGGGGTCGGTGCCGTCGATCGACTGCAGGGTGATGCCGGCGAACGCGCTGGCCGCCTTCTGGTAACTCGGGTTGTTGTACAGCGAGGTCCTGGTGCCTGGCGGCACTGCCGACCAGCCGTACTTCTGTGCGACCAGGTCGTCGTACTGCTTCGAGGTGGCCCAGGAGACGAACTTCCACGCGGCGCTCTGGTTGTCCACGCCCTGCGGGATGCCGAGCGCCCAGGACCAGAGCCAGCCGGAGGAGGAGGTCTTCTCGGTCGGCGCGAAGACGTAGCCGGTCTGCGCGTAGACCGACGGGAACTCAGTGGCGATGGAGGTCGCCGCCACCGTGGCGTCGTACCACATCGCGCACTTGCCCTGGCCGTACAGCGTCAGCAGCTGGTTGAAGCTGTCGTTGGAGGCGCCGGGCTCGCCGTAGTTCTTGACCAGGTTCACGTAGAAGTTCGCGGCCTGCTCGAACGCGGGTGAGGTGAGCTGGGGCTGCCAGCTCATGTTGAACCACTGGCCGCCGAACGTGTTGACGACCGTGTCGAGGGCCGCCATGTTGTCGCCCCAGCCCGCCAGGCCGCGCAGGCAGATGCCCGAGACCTTGCCTGGCTGGTTCAGCTTGGCGGCGGCGGCCGCGACCTGCGTCCACGTCGGGTGCGCCGGCATGGTGACTCCCG
>NZ_JBARCR010000805.1:0-3395 GCF_049794275.1 Trebonia sp. | reverse complement strand
ACCCGCAGCGGCAGCTCCACGTTGCGCGCCACGGTCAGCCACGGGAACAGCGACCGGCCGTAGTCCTGGAACACGACCCCGATCCCGTCGGGGACCGAGCGCAGCGGCGCGCCCTCGAACAGCGCCTCGCCCGACGTCGGCGGCATCAGCCCCGCCAGGCAGCGCAGCAGCGTGGTCTTGCCCGCGCCGCTCGGCCCGACCACGCACGCGAACTCGCCCCGCGCCACGTCGAACGTGATATCCGCGAGCGCGGTGCGCGGCCCGGCCGCGCTGGCGTACACCTTGCGCACCTGCCGCAGCGATACGACCGGCGTGCCGGTTCCCTCGGTCACGCCGCTCGCCGTGCCCGGCTCTGTCATCGCGACACCCCCTCCACGGCGCGCTGGCCGTAGTGCCAGTGCAAGACCCGGTTCTCCGCCGCGACGAACAGCAGGTTCGCCACGATCCCGATGATCGCGAGCACGATGATCCCCGACCACATGCCCGTGTAGTCGAAGGACTGCTGGGCATTCGACAGGTAATAGCCGATGCCGTCGCTCGACGCCTCCCACTCGCTGACCACCATCAGGATGATCGCGACCTGCAGGCTGTTGCGCAGCCCCGCGACGATCTGCGGCGAGGCGGCCGGCATCACGACCTGGAACACGTTCCGCGTCCACGACAGCCCGAGCACCTTCGAGGTGTCGAGCTTGACGGCGTCGACGCCGCGCATGCCGTCCAGCGTGTTGAGCAGCGTCGGCCACAGCGCCGCGAACGCGATGAGCACCACCTTCATCGTGAACCCGATGCCGAACAGGGTCAGCGCGGCCGGCACGAGCACCGGCGCGGGCAGCACGTACAGGAAGTACAGGTACGGCGCCGTCGCCTCCCTGGCGTACCGCAGCGACCACAGCGCCGCGCCGAGCCCGATGCCCGCCACGGCGGCGATCCCGTAGCCCACGAGCAGGTGCTCGAGCGATGAGGAGAGCTCGGCGCGGGCGGGCCCGGTCACCCACTGGTCCCACACCGCCTTGAGGATCGACGACAGCGGCGGGAAGTAGAGCGACTTCGACCCCGTCGACCATAGCCACCAGGCGAGGAACAAGACGGCGAACAGCCAGACCCGGGTCAGCGCCCGCCCCATTAGCCTGAGGTAAGGGGCCAGCCGGAGATAAGACGGCAACGGCAGTCACCAACGTACGTTCGGGATAAAGATCAACGGCAACCCGCTGCGACTCGTGCCAGTGCAGCGCGTACCGTTCCGCGACCGTGAACGCGCCCGCCAGCAGCACCCCGAGCAAGCCGGCGACCACGATGTACGCGTACATGACCGGGTAGGCGGCCGGGCCCGCGTTCTCCGCCAGCAGGATGCGCTCGCCGATGCCGGTGCCGCCACCGATCAGCTCGGTGATGATGGCCACGACCAGCGCGACGGCGGCCGCGACGCGCAGGCCGGTCGCGACGTACGGCGCCGCGCTCGGCACTGTCACCGTGACGAACCTGCGCGGGCCGCGCAGCCGCAGCACGGTCGCGGTGTCGCGCACCACCGGGTCGATTGACCTGACGCCGTAGCAGACCTGGATCACCAGCGGCCAGAACACCGCGAACGCGACCAGCGCGAACTTCATCGTCAGCGTGGCGCCCCACAGCACGAGGCCGATCGGCAGGATCGCGATCACCGGGATCGCCTTGAAGAACTCGATCACGCCGATCACGCTGCGGTAGGCGAACTGGTTCAGCGCGATGAGCGTGCCGACCGCCAGCGCGGCCGCGGTCCCGATGGCTAGCCCGATCGCCCAGCCTTCCAGCGTCTGCCCGATCGCGGTCCACAGCGTGGCGGTCGACGCCAGGTCCCACAGCGCGCTCGCGGTCTGCGTCATCGACGGGAACTCGTCGGCGCGGATGACCCCCGCCGCGCTCAGCCACTGCCACAGGCCGAGCGCGGCGGCCAGCACGCCCAGCCTGAGCAGCCAGGGCCTGAGCGTGGGCCAGCGGACGGTCACGGGTTCCAGAGCAGCGACGAGGCCGGCGGCTCCGAGGTGATGATGCCGAACTGCTTCATGTCGTTCTCGATCTGCCCGATCGATGCCGTGTTGAACGTGGTGCTGAAGTTGGTGGCCAGGATCTGCTTCTCCGCGACCGCCATGGGCAGGCTCAGGCCTTTCGCGAGCGTCTGCTTCACCACCGACTGGTGCGTCGCCGAGTACGCGACCGACTCGTCCATCGCCGCGCGGAACTCGCTGACGATTGTCGGGTTGGCCGAGATGTAGGAGTTCATGGCGTCGAGGCAGGTGAGGGTGCCGTTCGGGAACAGGACCTGGTTCGGGTGGGTGAGCACGGTCGCGCCCTCGCCGGTCGCCGTCTGCGTGAACGGCGCGACGATCACCGCGGCCTGCACCCGGCCCTGGGACAGCGCGGCGGGCATCTGCGGGAACGGGATCGCGATCTGGTGGATGGACGCCGGGTCGATCCCGGCCTGCTTGGCCAGCACCATGACCGACAGCGAGTTCAGCGAGGTGAGCTGCACCTCGGCGACGTTCTTGCCGGCCAGGTCCTTGATGCCTGTGATCCCCGAGCCCTTGGCGGCGACGAGCACCGTGCTGTCGTTCGCGGGGTTGGTCGGCTCGTTGCCGTCCACGGTGGACACGCACTTGACGCCGACGCCCTTGGAGTTGAGATTGATCAGCACCGGGGTGGTGATGAAGCCGAACTGTTCGGTGCCGCTGGCCATGGACGCCTCGACGGCGACGGGGCTGGCCTGGGCGACGAAGCTGACGTTCAGGCCGTGCTTGCGGAAGATCCCGCTGTTCTGCGCGTAGAACAGCGACGCGTCGTCGGAGTACGGGACGTAGCCGAGGGTGACGTTGGTGACGGTCGCCGTGCCGCTGCCGCCCGAGGCGCTCGCGCTGCTGCCGGTGCCGCTCGCAGCGCTGGTGCTCGAGGAGCTTGACGGGCTGCTGCTGCACGCCGCGGTCGTCGCCGCCGCCAGTGCGAGCAGGGCGGCGCTGACCGCGTACCGGGTACTTTTCGCTGCTCTTCTCATTCACTCGCTCCATTGCCGCTGGAAGGTGGCGTGTCCTTATTGTCAGGCCGGCGCACCAGTTAGCGGAACCGGCGAGATCATTAAAGATGCCTATGATCCAAATTAACACTGTTTATTCCGAACGGGCCCGTTGTGACTGTTGTTCGGTCACATGTTGACGCTCCCCGATTCACGCGACAGGGTGACAGCAGGGCCAATCACCGGGCCACGTTGGAGGTGCGCCGTGCTGTCAGCCGAAGACAACGGGATCCTGACCCGCGTCGGCCCGGGCACGCAGATGGGGAATCTGCTGCGCCGGTACTGGATTCCGGCGTGCCTGTCGGCGGAAATTGCCGAGCCGGACGGCCCCCCGGCCCGGGTGCGACTGCTCGGC
>NZ_JBARCR010000804.1:0-3693 GCF_049794275.1 Trebonia sp. | reverse complement strand
CCGAGGAGCAGCGCCGCGCCGAGGAACTGGAGCGCCGTCTGCACGTTGACGAGCACGGGGCGGAGGTACGGGAACGCCGGGAACAGGACCGCGCCGAGGACCGCGAGGACGAGGAGTACCGCTCCCGCCACCGCCACTGACCCGCCAGGCCGTGCCGCCTCGACTTAGCGGCAGCACCTGAGACTATTTCTCGGCGGCCGGGAGTACGTGGGGCAACGCAACGGCGCGCGGATACCCGCCGATCTGCGCGTCCGCCGGGCATGTGGTGGCACGATCGTGCTCAGCACAGATCAGGCAGTCGGGGGCGGCTGAGTCGGCGATGAGTCCCCGGATGCGGTCACGCGGGCTGGTCGCCCTGTTCCTGCGGCTGAGCACCGCCGGGAGCTTTCTGGACTTGCAGGTCCAATTTTTGGGAAGCACGATTGCGGCATGACCTGCTCACGCCTGAGGGACAAGACAGCGCTGATCACGGGAGCGACTAGCAACATTGGACGGGCGATCGCGATCGAGTTCGCGGCCGAGGGCGCGCACGTCGTCGCCTCTGGCCGGAGCCCGCAACGGGGAGCTGAGCTCATCGAGGAGATAAAGGCGAACGGCGGCCGGGCCGAGTTCGTCCCCATGGACCTGGACGGAAGCGTGCAGGCCTGCAGCGCGCTGGCCGCCGAGGCGACCCGCCTGCTCGGCGGCGGCATCGGCATCCTCGTCAATAACGCCGGCATCTACCCTCGCACACATACGGCCACGACGGATGAGGCAACGTTTGACCAGGTATACGCGGTCAACGTGAAGACGCCGTACTACCTGACGGCCGCGGTCGCGCCGGCCATGGTCGAGGCGGGCGGCGGCGTCATCATCAATCTCGGCTCGTGGATCGCCCGGCTGGGCATCCCGAGCGCGCTCTACAGTTCTACCAAGGGCGCGATGGAGACGCTGACCAGGGCCTGGGCAGCCGAATTCGGCCCGCGCGGCGTGCGCGTCAACGCGATCTCGCCGGGGGTGGTCCATGAGCGGCTGCCCCGGGAAGCCGGCCCGCACCCTGGCGACGCCATGATGACAGGAACCCCGGCTGGCACCCCCGGTACCCCAGACGCGATTGCCCACGCCGCGGTATACCTGGCCAGCGACGAGGCCGCGTTCGTTCACGGCACCGTGATCGACGTCGACGGCGGCCGGACCGGCGTCGCCGTCATAGCAGCATAATCTGGACTGACGAGTCCAGTTCAGATGCAGAAGGTGCCATCATGCAGGGTGTTTTGACGCCGAAGGGGCAGGCGACGCGGGCGCGCATAGTCGAGGGCGCTGCGGAGGTGGTCAGGGAGCTGGGAGTAGGGATGGCGACCTTGGATGACATCCGGGCCCGGACAGGCACGAGCAAGAGCCAGCTCTTCCATTACTTTCCCGGCGGGAAGGACGCACTGCTGCTCGCGGTCGCCCAGTATGAGGCAGGCCGCGTGCTCGAGGATCAGCAGCCGCACCTGGGGCGCCTGGACTCATGGGAGGCTTGGCACGCGTGGCGAGACGCCGTGGTGGAGCGTTACGAACTCCAGGGAGACTTTTGCCCGCTGGGTGCTCTCTACCAGCACATCGGCCGGTCCACCCCCGGCGCGCAGGCCATTGTCACCGAGCTGATGAGGGAGTGGCAGGAGAGCCTGGCGGCTGGGATCAGGGCCATGCAGCGCAACGGCCACCTGCCGTTGTCACTCAACGTTGACGAGGCCGCCGCGGCGCTGCTCGCAGGGATCCAGGGCGGGGTGTCGATCATGCTGTCCACCGGCCAGTCCACGCACCTGCGGGCGGCGCTGGACTGGTGGATCGCACGGCTGCACGCCGCAAGCGGTGTCGCCCGCTAGGCGCAGAACTGGCTGCTCTGCGCACGCCAGACGGTCCATGCGGGGCGATTACGGGCCGCGCAGAGTCGGCAGGGAGGAAACAAATCGGCTCGCCATCGCTACCGACAGTGTGATCGGTACTCGATCGGCGCGCTCGCGCCTTGGGTCCGTCCGGGCGGTGCGGCCGGCTTCTAGAGGCGGATGACGGCCTTGCCGCGCAGCCCGCCATGGCGGAGTTCGTCCAGTATCTGCCCGGCGGCGTCCAGGCCGAAGGTGGACCGGATGCGCGCGGTGATTGTCCCGTCGGCGAGCATCTGCGCGACCGTGACGAGCCCTCGCGGTGAGATCAGGGGATTGGCGCTGGAGGCGTGGTTGTGTGCGGTGATCTGGCGCTGCGCAAACCAGCCTTCGTCGGCGGCGAAGATCGTGGAGACCAGGCGTCCTGCGGGCCGGATGATCTCGGCGTCGCGGCGGATGGCGTCCGGGTCGTTGACCAGATCCAGGACGGCGTCGACGCCGTCAGGGTGAGCGGCGCGTAGCGCATCGATCACGTCGCCGGCCTGGCTGTCGTACACCTCCTCGGCCCCCAGACGGCGAGCCTCGCCGGCGTCGCCGCGGACGGTCGCGATGACGTGCGCGCCGCGGGAGCGCGCCATCTGCACCGCGTAGCCGCCGACCCCGCCGGTCGCGCCCATCACCACGACCTGCTGGCCCGCGGTGACCTCCAGCAGGTCAATTGTCCGCAGCGCGGTGGTCGCCGGGATGGGCAGCGCGGCGGCCTGGTCGTCGGTCACGCCGTCGGGGATCCGGGCCACCGGCTCCAGCGTGGCCCCGGGTGCGGCCGCGGTGTACTCGGCGTAGGAGCCGTGTGTCCGTGCCATGCCGAAGACCCGGTCCCCGGCCTGCAGGCCGTGGTCTCCGGCCGGGACGCGTTCGGCCACGCCGGCGAAGTCGATGCCCACGACGAACGGATACGACGAGGCCGCGGTCAGCCGCCCCAGGAGGTTACTGTCCAGCGGGTTGACTCCCGCGAACCGCACCCGGATGAGAACCGTGCCATCGGCCGCCGGAACCGGCAGGTCGTGGACCGATGGCGGCTCGCCAAAGCTCCGGACGGCAAATGCACGCATCCTGACCTCCCAATCGGCACCCGTCCCGAAAATACCGCTGCCTCAGCGGCAGGCAACCCCGGGTGCCACGGCGGCCGAGCCTAGATAACCCGCCGACAGGGACCGCTGGCAGCCGCGCCAAGCCGCCAGCGCACCCGGTCACCAAGCGGCTACTGCGGCCGCCGATCACACTTCGTTATGGTTCTCGCGTGCAATGGATGCGAGAACCGCCTTATTGGACGGCTTTACCCATGTCTCCAGGCACTAGGTCCGCGACACAGATCGGGTCGCTCTGCATGGGATGGTGAGCGGTCGGCATGCGTTGACGTGGCCCGCTCCGGCTGGCGGGCCAGAGGCTTGGCAGCGCCGCCTGCCGCGGCTTCAGCGCGCATGCCTCACCCGGCACGGCAAGCAGCGCACCCGCGGCGCGAAGATCCTCCGGCAACGGCCCCCGCCCGGACATGACGCCGGCACCCCGACCAGAAGGTCTTCGGCCCGCCGGGTCCCGGCCAGCGCGGACGCGGGAACCCCGTGTGGGTGACACCGCATCCCACGGCCTCCCTTCTCATAGGCATCGGCCGCACGCGGGTACGGCCATGCGATGGCCACCGGCGGACACCGTCTCGGATTCCTCCCCGCGACCGTGACCAGACGACTGCCAGGCGGGATCTTTCACGTCTCAGCCAGGACGGCAGAATCCTGGCCCGCCCGCCGCTGCCACGACCCACATGAAGAAAGAGCATGACCGCGCACTC
>NZ_JBARCR010000803.1:0-4115 GCF_049794275.1 Trebonia sp. | reverse complement strand
CCGTCCGCGGCGCGAAGAGCAAGGGAGGGAAGGCCCCGCACCTGGTCGCGGCGCTGGCGCACGGCATCGGCGCGGTCCTCGGCCAGGTCGCCGTGGACGAGAAGTCTAATGAGATCCCCGCGGTGCGCGAGCTGCTGAAAGCGTTCACCGACCTGGCCGGGGCAGTCTTCACGATCGACGCAATGCACACGCAGCATGACACCGCGCAGGCCATCCTCGGCCGGGATGCCGACTACGTGATGACCGTCAAGGCCAACATGCCCACGCTGTACCGGCAGCTGAAGAAGCTGCCCTGGCCCGCGATCCCAGCCGTGTCCGCCGTGAGCACGGACCACGGCCGCAGGGCCCGCCGCACCATCAAGGCCGCGCTGGCGCCGGCCTGGATCGGGTTCGACGGCGCCGCCCAGGTCGCGCAGCTGCGCCGCACGGTCACCGTGAACGGCAAGAAGACCGTCGAGGTCGTGTACCTGATCACCAGCGACCGCGACGCCGATCCCGCCACCCTGGCCGCCTGGGTCCGCGGGCACTGGGAGATAGAGAACAAGCTCCACTGGGTCCGCGACGTGACCTATCAGGAAGACAAATCAATGGTCAGGACAGGAAACGCGCCCCGCGTGATGGCATCGCTGCGCAGCTTGGCCATCAGCCTGCTGCGCCTGGACGGCCACACGAACATCGCCGCCGCCAACCGCCACCACGCTCGCGACCCGCAGCGGACGCTAAAGCTGCTTCAGGCTGCATGAACGACTTTGCCGGGTCCCTGACGGACTGAATCGCCTTTGGCAGCCCTTGCTGTCGACCGTGCCCTCGGCTTCCAGATAGGCAGCTTCCACGTCGATGTCCGGTGCGGGGCCTCGACGCGGCCGAAGCAACTGGCCAGGAGCTGGTATTTCGGATGCAGGCTGTCGTCGCCTGTCAGGGCAGGCGGGGCTAGTCGTAGCCCCCCGGCCTACCCCGCAGCGACCAGCGAGCGGACCTGCCGTGTACCCCGAACCATGCACGGCCTGCCATCCTGCCCCCCGCACCGACGGCGCACCAGAACAACCTGATCTGGCGCGACCACCTACTCAGCCAGGATTGAGTCGCTAGCGTACAGATCGGCGGGAGTGTGCGCGGGCGCGCGAAGATTTCGGTTACTCTTCGTACGAGCTTCCCGCCGGCTCTCGTAGTTGTCACCTAGCCAGCAGTGACGCGCCGCGGCCCCTGGATGATTAGCACATGTCCACATTGGGAGCCTGGCTCACCATCTCGACTGTTGTCACGGGCGGATTGCTCGTCGGCGTGATACTGGGCTGGATCGAGCCGCCGAAATGGGCGACACCGCGCCGGGTGGTGGCCATCCTCCTAGTCGTCGCCGCGGTGGACATCTGCATGACGTACCTCCAGCAGTCCTCTCCGGTGACTGCCAGTCCGGGGGATGCTTCCACCGCAGCATCGGCCGTCGGACTGGTGCCGGTCCGAACGATAGACGGGGCCCAGGAGACACGGACCTTCCTGTCGGTGACAAGCGAGACCACCGGGGACGCGCACCTGGTGGAAAGCAGCCTGAACGGAAACGGGCACAAGGGTCTCGGGCTCGCGCCGGGCAACGGCCAGTTCGCCCTCGTCGGCAGCAGCCAACTGATCGTCTCGGCGGCCGACGGCAAGCAGCACGCTGACGGCCTGGAACTGCAGACCCTGTCCGGAAAGGCGCTGCGTTTCCTCACCTCACCCCCGGCCAACGAGACCGATACCGATCCTGTCATCACCTCTCGCGGCGAGGTCTACTTTCTGCGCACGACCTACATCTGGAGCGGACCGAACGGGGCTGCGACCGGAACCCGGCTAATGAAGGTCCAGATCGCGACGACAAGCCCGCCTGCCCAGGTCCGGACCGTGCGCCAGGTCACTGCGGGCCCGCTGTCGGTTAACACGGCCGGTACGTTGCTGGCCGGTCAGTGTTCCGGCGAAGCGTGTGTCCTGGACATCCCCAGCGGCCGGACGCGGTACGCCACCACATTCGGCACCAGCTCCCCGGTAGGGGACGATTCCATCTCGCCGGACGGGCAATACCTCGCCTACCAAGATTTCTCCGGCAACGCCTACGGCACGTCGCAGATATACGTGCGTGATCTCTCTACCGGGAAAACCGTCATGGTGTCGAGCCTGCCGGGAAATAACCGGGAGCCCAGCTGGGTAGCCGACTCCAGCGCACCTTGTCTCCTGTTTACGAATTCACAAACGTCGGGCGACCAGATCTACTTGTCCTGTCTGTCCCCCTCGACCGGCACCGCCCTGATAGGGCCGGGCGATCGCCCGGTCTGGCTGGGCGGGACCCTGGCTCCGGGGAAGCCCTCGCCCGTCAGCATCAACTGGCGTTCGTTGTGGGATACGTACCGTTCTGCGATCTTGCTGATCGGCACATTCGTCCTAGGGCTGCTGATCGGCCTCCTGGGCGGATGGTTCGCCAGGCCGACCTGGGCGACCCGCGTCCGGATCGTCGGCATGATCGTCGTTCTTGGGGTGGCTCAGCTCGCCGCTGTTCTCGTCGTGCCCCGTCTTACCGCGCAACCCCTGAACGGGCTCACGACGCTCGCACAGCTAGACCCGGCCCAGCAGGGTGACGTCCTGCTGTTCCAGAACAACTCTTCCGGTAACGGCAGCGTGTTTGCCGGACGACTCAACGGGACGAATATTCATCCCCTGGACTTCGCCCCGTACGGCAGCAGGTTCATCCCGGTCGGAACCGACGCCAGCAGCTTCATCTACAACCCCAGCCTGAACTCGCTCGTCTCGGATATCCAGCTCGTCGGGCCGACCGGAAACGAGATCCGCGCGCTCACAGACCCGCCTCCCGGCGAGACCGATACGCTCCCTACGCTCGCGAGCAGGGCACGGGAAGTCTTCTACCAGCGGAGCCGCCTCGTCCACGAAAGCAACGGCGGCTGGACGACGACTTCCCCTGTCGTCATGCGCGTCTCGCTGGCCGGCGGCCCCGCGCATGTGGTCCAGCTTCAGCAGGCGGTGTCGATCTATTCGCTTTCCGCCGACGCCGCAGGTAACCAACTCGCCGCCGTATGCGCGCAGCCCGGCTCGTTGCAAGCGTGTGTGTACAACCTGCCCGGTGGCCGCGTACGGTTTCGCACGCAGGCAACCGGCAACGTCTATTTCGTCGCGCTGTCGCCAGACGGCCATTACTTGGCCTACAGCACCTACAGCGCCCTGTATGTATACAGCTTCGCTAGCGAAAAGACTTTCACTTTTAGCTCACTAACGGGATTCAGCATCCAGCCCGACTGGATCACGGGTGCGGGAAAGCCATGCCTCTTGTTCGACAATCAGCAGACCGCAGCCGACACCATCTACCTTGGCTGCCTAACTCCCCAGCCTGCGTGGGCCCCCATCACGCCCGGCGAAAATCCCGCCTGGCTGGGAGCGTGACTCACGATCCCGCTGAAAGGACGGGCAGCAGGTGCGACCTCATCGTGCTATTCGAAAGCGCTCATCTTCAGCGCGCGCATGTCTGCAACAGCTCATATTGCCCCTCACGCCTTAATGCCGCTGGAGATGACCTCACCGGATGTCGGCTCACGTCCCATCGCGAGGCGGCTCGCCTCGAACCGCATACCGGTCCGTCCCAGCCCGATGCTCAAGGTGGTCTCCGATGCTGGCCTGCTGGTCCAGCGGCATTGCGAGGACGGATCTGGCGGCTCAACTGATTCCGGGCGAGCCCGGCACGGTGCGCCGCCAAGTCGCGCGCCCATAACAGCCAGATATGAGGCTCCCGGTCCGGGCTAGCCACACGGCGGACAATCCGCGCTAAGGCGGATCTCGCACGCCGCGTCCCAGCATCGCGGTGAAGTGAGCCTGAGTCCGCCGTCAGCGTGTGGTCCGGCGATACACGAAGCGTGCCTGCCGCGCAGCGGCTCCGTCCGCGTTGGGCTGGCCGTGTCGGGCTGACCTGAACATCCGCGTCATCAACGTCGCCACCAGCGAGCTCCTCCCGTGAGCTCGTGCTCAACCCCGATCGCGTCTACCAGCCCACCGGACGGCCGCCCGGCCCGCTCCCCGGAACCGCGGGGTCATTCCGATCTCTTGCGACTTCACCGAGTGTCGGGCTGGCCGGATTCGAACCG
>NZ_JBARCR010000802.1:0-4973 GCF_049794275.1 Trebonia sp. | reverse complement strand
GTCGAGCGCCTCGAGCGCCGCGCCGCCGCCCTTGGCGAGGTACTCGCCGGCCCGCTGGGCGCGCGGCGAGTCGACCTCCGCGCTGCCCGGCCGGTACTTGCCGGTCAGGAACCCGCTGGCCAGCGCGTAGTAGGGCAGCACGGCCAGGTCCCACTCGTCCGCGATGGGCGCGAGCGTGCGCTCGTAGTCCCGCTCGACGAGGTTGTAGTGCGGCTGCAGCACCGTGAATTCGGCGAGCCCCAGCTCGCGCTGCAGCCTGAGTGCCTCGGTCAGCCGCTCCGGCGAGTAGTTGGAGGCGGCGACGTGCCGGACCACCCCGTCGGTGACCAGGGCGTCGAACGCGCGCAGCGACTCCTCGAGCGGCGTCTCCTGATCGTCGTGGTGCACGTAGTACAGGTCGACGTAGTCGGTCTGCAGCCGGTCGAGGGAGGCGTGCGCCTCGCTGCGGATATTGTCCGCCCGCAGGTTCCGGTACCTGGGGTCACGCCCGCCGCCGACCTTCGTGGCGAGCACGATCTGGTCGCGGTTGCCGCGCTCTTTCAGCCAGCGCCCGATGAGCGTCTCGGACCGGCCGTGCTCGACCAGGTAAGAGTTGGCGGTGTCGACGAAGTTGCCGCCCGCCTCGGTATAGGCGTCGAGCACGGCGCGCGACTGCTGCTCGTCGGCGGTCCACCCGAACACGTTGCCGCCCAGGCAGAGGGGAAAGACGTCCAGGTTCGTACGGCCAAGGGAAACCATGCTGCCGAACCTATCAAGGGCGGTGTGCCACGATCCCCGGAGCGGGAGTCGCCGCGCGGATCACACCATCAGTCACAACAGACTCATCCGTCACAGTCGAAGATCAGTCAGCTGACCGATGTCTTGCACCGCAACTTGCAGAAGTATTTGTGCTGCAACGAGAACTTGATGAGGATCCGCCCGGCGCTCGGTCTTCCCCGCGGGCAGCCGGAGCGCGATCCGCAAAGCCCCTACCGGCCAACTGAAGGAACCGCATGAACGGGATTGCGACGCGTCTTCCTATCGACTTGCAGCGGTGCCGTTTCCTCTCCAGCGAGCCTGTGACCAGCGCCAGCACGTACCTCGCGGCTGGGGACACCGGTTCCTGCGACGCACGGCACGTGCGGTCGACGGCGACGAGCCGTGGTCCCCTCCGGTGCGGGTACGCACCTGGCCCTGGCACTGGGCCAGATCCCCATGCTAGCCGGCGGACGCCCGGCTGAGCAGGGCATTTGACGTGCCCCAGCGGGTCGCGTCCGGTTCGTCCCGATGCCGCAACGGGCAGCCGGCCGCGATCCGCCGGGGTGCAGACGTGGGGACGGTGAGCCGTAACGCCCCCGGCGGTTCACCGTACTCACGGCACGCGCCCGCGCAAGCCGCGGCGCGGCGGCCGCAGCGATGCCGCGAGCCGGCACCGTACGCTGGGCTCTTCCGCCAGCCCGCGAACGGTTCAGCCGACGACGAGGCAAGCTGCGGCGACGCGGCAGCGGAGGGTCCCCCCGGGCCATCGGGAAGGACCCTCCGCTGTTCTCGCGATGTGAAGCGTAACCTGCCGAAACTGTCGAATTCTCCCAGCTGAGCGCCGCCAAGGAAAGCGTGCCACTCGTCCGGGGTGAACCGGAGAACCGGCCCTTCTGGGTCCCTGCTGTTGCGCACGGCCACGCCGCCCTCTGAGAGGTTCGCCACTTCGACACAGTTGCCGTTGGAGAAGCTCAGCGAGCTCTTAACCCAGTGAGAACCTGAACCTGGCCTTTCTTCATTAGGCCTTGCCATGTCGCCCCACCTCACTGATTGCTGATTGTGCCTGGAATTAATTAACGAACAAATGACAACAGTGCGTAGTGTAAGGATTACGTACTGCTGTCGCTATATTCCATAGGCTAGCAGACAACACTTGTCCCGAGAGTCCTGCTTGTCCCAAATAGCCCTAGCGCACATTAGGCACCGATTACTCGTAAAACCTCGTGAGCTTCAAGACATGCCGTAGGCAGCAAGTATCCACAGCATGCATGTGCGTAACAAGTGTGCGCCCGCTCGCTCTGCTAACGCCCCAGCCAGCGCGATTCCGCCGTCTCGAGGATGAGCGCCTTGGACGCCTGCGGGTCGAGCGCCGCCTCGGCGAGCGTATCGAACGCGATCCGGTGCAGGTACGTCTCCCGCTCCCCCTCCAGCGTGAAGCCACTGCGCATGTGCTCGGTGGCGACGACGTCCTGCAGCATGGCTTCGCTGTCTGCGCCGAAGCCGAAAATCACGAAGGACTCGCCGAAAACCCGGTGCTGCCCGTCGAGGGTGAGGACCTGCATGGTCACGTTCGGCCGCTCGGCCACCTTGGCCAGGTGCTGCAGCTGCTCGTACATCACGACGTCATCGCCGATCCTGCGCTGCAGGACCGATTCGTCGAAGACGACGGAAAGCTGCAGGTCGGCACGGTCGATCGCCTGCTGGCGGCGCATCCTGACCCGGACGAGCCGCCCGATCATGCCGGGCGCGACGGGCTCAATCCGGCTGTAGCTGCCGATGATGTGCCGGGCGTATGCCTCCGTCTGGAGCAGGCCCGCGACGACGTCCACGTGCCAGATCGCGATGGAATTCGCCTCGTGCTCCAGGCCGATGAACTGCTTGTAGTCCTCGGCGAGAACGTCGGAGGAATCCTCCCACCAGCCCTTATGGGTGGCGTCCTCGGCGAGCGCGAGCAGCAGCGCGCGGCGCTGCCCGGTGACCTGGTAATAGGAGAGGAGCCGTTCGACCTCGCGCGGCCGCAGCCCGGTCTTGGCCCGCTCGTACCTGCTGATCTTGGAAGGCGACCAGCCAAGCGCCGCGGCGACCGATTCCCCGCTCCTGCCCCTGGACTCGCGGATTTCCCGCAGTTCGGCAGCAAGCCGCCGACGGCGCACCGTGGGGCTGCCTGGCTCGGTCATCGGGCACCCCCTTCTTCTGGTGCCGCGCGCGTGAACGGCTGGCTCAGCTGAGCCGTCACGCAGATTGCACGGAAATCCGCTATGAAACCCTGAGTACATCGTACACTCACCCAGCGCGACCGAAGCTTCTTTTGTGACATGAGGCACCGCCGATTCATTCAGCGACCGCTGATACGGGCCTAGGCGCGGGGTGCCTGTCGCGGAAATCCACTCCGCTGTGCTGCCTGTATAGAAGGCTGGCGATGGTGACAGTGGTGAAAGAATGGGACTGGAGTTGCGATGAGTCGAGGGGCATCAGCGGGAGCGTTATAGAACTGAAATAGGCACTTCCCGGTGCCCATGAGAACGGCCTGCCGCGGATTGGGGGATTCGGCGGCAGGCCGTTAGTCTTGCGATCTGATTGTCTCAGGCGTGCATGTAAACCATCGGTTTCGCGGCTGCCACCGCGACCACGGGGGTGCTGGACGTGAACGCGGCCACCGCAGGCACCGTCACGCCGGCAAGAACGGACCCGGCAAAGCCGAGTGTCACGAGAGGGGAGATGATGGCTCGCCTTATGCGCATGATTCCTCCATGGCATAGATACAGCTCAGCAGCCTTCACCTGGCGTCAGCGGCCCGCAGACGCATCGACAGTGATGTTCTTGATTTGCCAGCGTTCGGCTCTTACATGCACTACGGTAAATCGCTATGCTGACCGTATCAATGACAAAAACCGGCATAACATATTGCGTTTCCGCTTTATGTGAAAGATTCATTTAGCGATGCGATAAAATTGTCGGCACTCGATGCCGTGCAAACTTCCATGCAAATTGCATCGCAGAGTGCGCCACGGGTCTGCCAGTTACCATCGGCGAGCCGAGGATTTGCCGAATTAATGTCCGAAAATGGTTTTCCTGTTCCGGGGATGCCGCAGGTAGTAAAGTCTGTGCCATGTCTCCGGTGACCGCGGCCGCCGTGCTGGTCGGCCGCGACAACGAGCTGGCCCTCCTCGATGGGCTATTAAGAGAAGCCGCCCGAGGGCGCGGTGCCGCGGTACTGATCGAAGGCGAACCGGGCATCGGCAAGTCTGCGCTCGTGCACGCGGCCGTGACGGCCGCGCCGGATGCCGGGTGCCAGGTCTTCTGGGGCGCCGGGGACGAGCTCGGCACGGCGCTGCCGCTGCTGCCATTCCTTGACGCGCTCCAGGTCCGCGAACCGTCGGTCAACGCACGGCGCAATACGATCGTCGGGCTGCTGCGCGGCGAGATCGCCGCCGACAGGGGTGCGGACGTGCCCGCGACGCTGGCCGAGCAGCTGCTCGCGCTCGTCGCGGAAGAAAGCGCCGTGCGGCCGGTCGTCCTGGTCATCGATGACTTGCAGTGGGCCGATCCGGCGAGCGTGACGCTCTGGGGCCGGCTGGCGAGGACGGCGCGCCAGGCCCCGTTGCTGCTCATCGGTACCGCGCGCCCGGTCCCGCACCGGGACGACCTGCTCGCGCTGCACCGCCTCGCGGGCGACGATGGCCGGATCCAGCTGACGGGGCTCGCCGAGCCGGCGGTGGCGGACCTCGTGGCTGTGCTGGCCGGCGGCAGGCCGGATGGCAGCCTGCTCAGGCTAGCCGAGGGAGCGGCGGGCAACCCGCTCTACCTCACCGAACTCGTCGCCGCGCTGATGCGCGGTTCGAACCTGACCCTGACGCCAGCGGGTACGGCGGCGCTCGCGGACGGGACCGGCCTCGGCGGCCAGCCGGGCAGCTCCGGTTCCGGCTCCATCCCTGGCTCCCTGTCCGCGGTAATCGCGGACCGCCTTGGTTTCGTCACCGGCCCGGTCCGTGACGTGCTGCGGGCCGCGGCGCTGCTCGGCGTGGACTTCGAGATCTCCGACCTGGCGATCGTGCTCGGCCGCGGCCTGCCGGACCTGCTCCCTGCGGTTGACGAGGCGCGCGTGGCCGGCGTGCTCGCCGAATCGGGCAGCAGTCTCGGCTTCAGGCACCCGATGATCCGCGCGGCGCTTTACGAGGAAATGCCGGCCGCGGTGCGCGCCGCCTGGCACCGTGACGCGGCCCGCGCCCTGGCGG
>NZ_JBARCR010000801.1:0-2390 GCF_049794275.1 Trebonia sp. | reverse complement strand
ACCGTGGGAAGGCGTCCGCGACGCCACCGCCTTCGGCCCGCGGGCGCCGCAGGCCCCGTTCCCCGGCATGCCGGCCGAGCCCGCCTCGGAGGACACCGGCGACTGGCTCACCCTGAACGTGTGGACGCCGGACGTGGCCGCCAAGACGCTGCCGGTGCTCGTCTGGATTCACGGCGGCGCGTACCTGTTCGGCTCGGCGGCCGATGATGGCTACGACGGCAGCAGGTTCGCGCGGGCCGGGGCCGTCTTCGTCTCCTGCAACTACCGGCTGGGCGTGGAGGGGTTCGCGCAGATCCCCGGCGCCCCGGCGAACCGCGGCCTGCTCGACGCGGTGGCGGCGCTGCGGTGGGTGCGGGACAACGTCGAGCGGTTCGGCGGCGATCCGGCCAACGTGACCGTGTTCGGCGAGTCGGCCGGCGCCGGGGTGATCTCCGCGCTGCTCGCGATGGACCAGGCCAGCGGCCTGTTCAGGCGGGCGGTCGCGCAGAGCGTGCCGGGGACGGTATTCAGCCCGGGCCTGGCGGCCGACATCACGGACGCGATCGCGGCGGCGGCCGGTGTCGCCCCCAGCTTTGAGGCGCTCACCCAGACGGATCCGGTGCGCCTGGTCGCGGCGCAGCAGTCGGTCGCCGCGCGGATGAGGGAGTTCCCCCGGTGGGGCGCGGTGCGGCTCAGCGATACTCCGTTCTCCCCGGTCGTCGACGGCGAGGTGCTGCCCCGCGCGCCGTGGCGGGCGCTGCTGTCCGGCGTGGCGCGCGACGTCGAGTTGCTCACCGGGCACAACAGGGACGAGTACCGGCTGTTCATCGCGATGTCCGGGCGGGCAGGCAACATCACAGAAGCGGACGCGGCGACGGTACTCGACGCCTTCGCGCCGGCCCCGGACGGGGCCGCCGGGTACCGGAAGGCGTACCCCGGCGCGGACGCCGGGCAGATGTTCGAGCTGGTGTTCTCCGACTGGCTGTTCCGGATGCCGACGCTGCACCTGGCGCAGGCGCACGCCGCCTCAGGCGGCAGGACCTTCCTCTACGAACTGCGCGCGGAGGCGCCCGGCAGTGGGGGAGTGTTCGGCGCCTGCCACGCGCTGGACGTGCCGCTGGTGTTCGGCGATCCCGGGTCGCTCGGGGTGGCGCTGATCGGCGACCAGCCGCCGGAGGAGTTCCGCGCGCTCGGTGACCTGATGCGCAGCGAATGGCTGCGCTTCGCCGAGTGCGGCGAGCCAGGATGGCCGGTGTACGGCACCGAGCGCAGGACGACCCGCGTCTACGACCTGCAGCCGGACATCGCGCCGTACCCGGAGGAGGCGTCCATGCACCTGTGGGAGCGCCACCAGTTCGACGCGCTCGACCTGGTCGGTTAACCGGCCTTTAGCTGGCCGCCAGGCGGCGCAGCGCGCCGCGGACCACCTGCGGGTCGGTGGTCTGCCAGAACGGCGGCAGCGACGCGCGCAGGAAATCGCCGTAGCGCTTGGTGACCAGCCGCGGGTCGAGCACGGCGACCACGCCCCTGTCCTCGGTCGTCCGCAGCAGCCGTCCGGCGCCCTGGGCCAGCAGCAGCGCTGCGTGCGACGCGGAGACCTGCATGAACCCGTTGCCGCCGCGGCCCTCGATGGCCCGCGTCCGCGCGGAGGCTAGCGGGTCGTCCGGCCGGGGGAACGGGATCCGGTCGATGACCACCAGCCGCAGCGACGGCCCGGGCACGTCCACCCCCTGCCACAGGGACAGCGTGCCGAACAGGCACGTGGGCTCGTCGGCGGCGAACTGCTTGATCAGCTGCCCTGTCGCGTCTTCGCCCTGGCACAGCAGCGGGAACGGCAGCGTCTCGCGCAGCGCGGCGGCCGCCGCCCGTGCCGCCCGCATCGAGGAGAACAGCCCGAGCGTCCGTCCGTCGGCCGCCTCGATTAGCTCCCGCAGCTCGTCGAGATAGGGCTGCGGCAGGCCGTCCCGCCCCGGCGGCGGCAGGTGCCGCGCGACGTACAGGATCCCGCTGCGGCCGTGCGCGAACGGGGACCCGACGTCGATGCCCGACCACTCGCTGCCCATCGAGTTCACGTCGAGCCCCCACTGGATGGCGAGCGGCCCGAACGAGCCGCCCAGCGTGAGCGTCGCCGACGTGAGGATCACAGTCCTGGTCGCGAACAGCGACTCGGCCAGCAGCTCTCCGACCTCGAGCGGCGCCACGTGCAGCGTCGAGGGGCGCGAGGAGTCGGCGTCGTCCGGCGGGCGCTCCAGCCAGACCACCTCGTCCCGCTCTTCGACCGGCAGCTCGAAGGCGGTGATCATCCGGTCGGCGGTCGCCGTCAGCTCCTCAAGCGCGACCAGCGCCGTCTGCGCGGCGCCGGCTTCGCCCGGGTCGCCGCCGTCGCCCCTGACCGCGGCGCGGACCTCGCC
>NZ_JBARCR010000800.1:0-10408 GCF_049794275.1 Trebonia sp. | reverse complement strand
GAGCAGGCCGAGCAGGCAGTCGGCGGCGACCATGGCAGGGCCGGCGCCTAGTGCCCGCAGCACCATCCGGTCGGCGCCGCCCGCCCGGACCTGCCGGGCGATGGCCTGCGCCCCGACGAGCAGCGTGACGGCCAGCCCGATGACGGCGAACGCGGCGAGCGCGATCCAGTCTGGCTCGATGCTGCTCTGCACCTGCGCTTCGTCGGCCGACGCGACCCTGAACCAGGCGGCGCCGCCGGCGCCGAGCCTGGCGTCCGCCTCCCCCTCGACGGCCGGGACGCTGTCGGCGCCGCCGTCGAGCTTGAGTCCGTACCAGGAGATGCCGCTGCTCGTCCCGGCCGCGAGCAGCGTCTTCGTCAGCGTCGGGGTGAACAGCAGGTCGCCCTGCGGGCGGTCGGTGTCGTCCTGCACGAGCTCGTCGTTGAACTCGACCAGCCCGGTGATCCGCGCCTCGATCCTGACCACCGGCCGCACCCGCGCCGTTCCGTAGCCCGGCGACCCCGCCTGCGCGTCGGTGTAGAAGCCGATGGGGACCAGTTCCCCGACGCGCAGCCCCAGCAGGCTAGCGGCTCGCGCGTTCATCATGACCTCGTCGCGGCTGGCCGGGTTAGCCATCCGCCCGGCGAGGACGCCGACCCGGTCCTGATCGAAGTACAGGCCGTCGACGCTGGCCACGGACGCCACCGTGAGGCTCGCGGCGATGCTGGCCGGCAGCGGCGCGCCGTCGGGGCCGAGCACATCGGCGACGGGCTCCACGGCCGATTCCGCGTGCCGCACCAGCGGCAGGCCCGCGACGACGCGGGCGAACGGCGGCAGGCCCGCGGACGTGCTGGCTTGCGAATACTGGACGGTCAGGTCGGACGGGTTCGTGCTGGCGAGGAACACAGGGAACGACGACTCGGTGCGCCTGGCAGCCGCGGCCGCCCCCAGCGCGACGCCGCCGGTCAGCCCGATGATCAGGACAAGTCCCAGGTAGCCGGCCCAGCGGCGGCGCAGCGTGACGGTCAGCCGGTACCAGGCGGGCCGCAGGACATTCACACTACGTCAGTGTGGCGCGCGTCCGGCCCGCTGCCAATCAGGCCAACTGGTCACGCGACGTGGTGCCACTACCACCCGCGGTCGGGTCAGGCGGCGATCGGCAGGCCCAGCCCGTCGCCTGCCACGCGGACCAGAACGGCGGTCCAGGTGCGGAACGGGCGCCAGCCCTCGGCGATCCGCTCGAGCTCGGCCGGCGACGCTGGCCCGGGGCCGGTGCCGTAGAAGTGCGCGACATAACCGGGCAGCCGCGGCTCGCCGAACGTCAGCAGGTCGGTGACCCCGGTGGCGCGCAGCAGGATGAGCGTGGCATACGTCGGCCCGATGCCGGGGAGCTGCTGCAGGTGCGCGAGCGCCGCCGCGGGCTCCATCGACGCGAGCAGCCCGGGCTCGAGGGCGCCGTCGAGGGCCGCGCGGGCGACCGCGTGCAGCCAGGCCACCCGGTTGGGGGCGACGCTGCGGATCGCATCGGCGCTCAGCAACTGGCCGGGGAGCGGGAACGCGTGCACCTGCTCGCCGCCGACGGTGAATGTGCGCCCCAGTTCGGCGCTGATCCGGTCGCGGATCGCCGCCGCCTGCGCGCGGTGCCGCCGGGCGCTGATGATCGACCAGGCGGCGGCCTCGTAGGGGGAGTGGAACAGCACCGGCCGCAGCCCCTCATGCTCGCGCTGCAGGGCGCCGATCACGGGGTCGCGGGCGCCGACCTCCGCCCACGGCGCCGCGTCGTGGTCGAGGGACAAGATCCGCCGGACCTGCCGCAGCACGGCCTCGGGATCCCCGTCAGTGTCGACGGTGGCGGCGATGGCCCCGCCGGGAACCTGCGCCAGGCGAACCCCGGCGTGGTGCCGCATGTCGTCGGTGACGAACGCCAGCCGCATCTCGTTCCCCGCTGGCAGTGGGCGCGCCATGTTCGGCCCGAACCCGAACCCGGCGGCCGCGGCCAGCGAGAATGGCCCATCCGGCTGGATGGTGCACGTAGTGAGCTTCATGTCACAGATATAGCTCTAGGGTCTGACATTCCGTGCTCAGACGTGCTCAGGAAGGGGCCTGGAATCCCGATCACGGGGTCTTGCCGTACGCGTCGTGGTAGTTCCACCACGCGTACGGTGGGGACTGCGGATAGCCCTCCGGCGAGTCCTCCCACGCCTCCTGGCGGCCAAGCGCCGTGATATCCAGGTAACTCCAGGTGCTTCCCATCGCCTCGGCGCCCCGGCTGTTGACGAAGTAGGTCCGGTAGATCCGCTCGCCGTCGCGGACGAAGGCGTTGGTCCCGTGCCACTCGTCCACGCCGAAGTCTTTGTCAAAGTCGTCGGTGATCGTGTACCACGGGATCAGCTCCCAGCCCATGCGCTCCTTCAGGCCCTGGATCTCGGCCTGGGGAGCGCGCGAAACGAACGCGAGCGTCGTGTCCCGCGCGTTCAGGTGGGCGGGGTGCGCGACCTGGTCGGCGAGGAACGAGCAGCCCACACAGGCACGTTCTGGGTAAGCACCGCCCCCCTGCGGGTACGTGGTGACGTCTGGCGCGTAGAAAGCGCGATAGACGATCAGCTGCCGGCGACCCTCGAACAGGTCGAGTAGGCTCACCGGGCCCTCCGGACCGTCGAAGCGGTACTCCTTCTCCACCGCCATCCACGGCATCCGGCGGCGCTTGGCGGCCAGCGCATCGCGGGCGCGGGTCAGCTTCTTCTCCTCGACCAGCAGGTCCTGGCGGGCGACATCCCACTCCCGCGGTGACACGATCGGTGGAGTCTTCATCGTGGCCTGCCCTCCCTGGGGGTCTAGCTCCCGCGGTTCCACCGCGCCCGGCGGAACATGGTGCCGTACGTCCTGTGGTAACCCGTCGCCTGGTCGATCGCGTTGGCGTAGTAGACCGGGGTGTTCCGCTCCGGCGGCGGCAGCGCGGTGGCCTGCGCCACGTCCAGGTCGCAGCGGATGTAGCCGGCGGTGATCGCGGCGACGTGGTCCGCGTCGACGAACCGGAGATGCTGTGGCTGGAGCAGTTCCAGCCGCCGGGCGGCCGACTTTTCGTCCCTGCTCAGGTCGCGCTGGATGCGCCGGTCCAGCCAGCCGCCACCGCCTGTCCACACCACGATCCCGTCGAAGACATCCTCCTCGGGGACCTCGAGCACGTGCTCGAGGATGCCGAACTGCGTCCCGTCCTTGGTGAGCACCGGGACGCCAGGGGAGACGCCCTGATAGGAGACCGCGAACTGCTCGTCGTCGTCCATACGCCGACGATAGCGGACGCAATGGGACGCCGCCGTTGACACCGTGCCGTAATTGACACAGGGCCGTGATGCGGGAGGATTCCGGTGTGACGATGGTAGAGACAGCGCGCGGCCCGGTACCAGCTTCGGACCTCGGCAGAACGCTCATGCACGAGCACGTGTTCGTGCTGACGGCCGACGTCCAGCAGAACTACCCCGACGAGTGGGGCGACGAGGACGTCCGCGTGGCGGACGCCGTGCGGCGCCTCAGCGAGCTCCCTGAGCACGGCATCGGCACGATCGTGGACGTCACCGCGATCGGCCAGGGCCGGAACGTTCCGCGCGTCAAGCGGATCGCCGATCAGGTCCCTGGCCTCAACATCGTCGTGGCCACCGGAATCTACACGTTCGACGAGGTGCCGATGTTCTTCTGGCGGCGGCACCGGGAGGCCATGACCGAGCTGTTCGTCCGCGACATCACCGAGGGGATCGCCGGCACCGGCGTCAAGGCCGGGATGCTCAAGTGCGCGGTGGACGAGAAGGGCCTGACCCAGGGCGTCGAGCGCGTGCTCAGGTCCGTCGCGCAGGCGCACGCCCAGACCGGCACGCCGGTCACCATCCACACGCACGCCGCCGGCCAGCACGGCCCGGCCATCCTCGAGGTGCTCAAGCAGGAAGGCGCGGACCTGGACCGCGTCGTTCTCGGGCACAGCGGTGACGCCACCGATAGTCCCGACTACCTGGAGAGCATGGTCCAGGCCGGGCTCACCCTCGGCATGGACCGGTTCGGCATCGACCACTTCGCCACGTTCCAGGACCGCTCGGACCTGGTCGTCGAGCTGTGCCGCCGCGGCCTCGCGGACCGCATGGTGCTGTCCCACGACACCTGCTGCTACATCGACTGGTTCGAGCCCGGCTCGCTCGACGACCTCACGCAGTGGCACTACCTGCACGTCAGCCAGGACGTGCTGCCGTACCTGCGAGAGCACGGTGTCACCGAGGACCAGATCGACGCGATGCTGGTCCGCAACCCGGCCCGCATCCTTGCGGGCAAGGCGGGCTAAGCGCGTCAGTCCCGAGCCTGCCAGGTGGTGATGCAGGCCTCGTTGCCCTCGGGGTCGGCCAGCACCCAGAACGCCGGTGCCGCCGCGTCGCTGAGCAGCCTGCCGCCCGCGGCCAGCACGGCCTCAAGGCGGGCCTGCGCCTGGTCGTGCGGCACCGAGACGTCGATGTGGATGCGGTTGCGCTGCGGCCGCGGGGCGTCCATCTGCTGGAACCACACCGCCGGCCCCCGGCCGGCGGGATCGACGATGGCGTGCGGCGACTCGTCCGCGTAGCCGAACACCGCCCGCCAGAACGGCAGCACCGCCGGGATGTCCAGTGCGTCGATCCCGATCTCGGCCGTCTGCACCCGCGCCGGTTCCGGCGGAAGGCCCAGTTCGCGCAGCCAGGCGGAGATGCCCCAGGCGGCCGCGGCGCTCGCCGGCGAGGCCCGCCCCTCGCCGAGCACCCCGGCGAGGGTGATCACGAGCCGGTCAGGGCGGATATCCAGCCGGAGCTGCCCGTGACCATCCGCGGCCGGCACGGCGCTGTCGAGCGTGGCCAGCGTAGCGGCCGTATCCGCGGCCTGCCGCAGGGACTCGGTGGCCACCTGCGTGCACAGGTCACCGAGGACGAGCCGCCAGCCGGCGTCGGCGACCGCCGCGGAGAGCTCTGCCCGGTTGAGCCCTGCCCCGGAGAGCGGTGCCCCGGAGAGCGGTGCGGAATGCATGCGCCCATCCTGTCAGCGATCCGGACTGCTAACGACCCCTATCCCGTCGAAGACGAGCGTGCACACCGCGTCGGCCACCGCGGCGCCGTCGTCGCCAGGCCGTGGCTTGTACCACTCCGACACCGAGTTGACCAGGCCGAACAGCAGCCTGGCGGTCAGCGCCGGGTCGATGTCCGTGCGCAGGTCGCCGTCCGCGACGGCCTGCTTGACCAGCGACGCGGTGAACCGGTCGAACTCGCGGCGGCGGGCGAGGGCCTCGCGTTCGGCGGGAGTGTTGCCGTGCACCCGCAGCAGCAGGGTGACGAACGGGAGCTGCGCCGCGAGCACCCCGAGGCTGCCCCTGACCAGGTGCTCCAGCCGGTCCACGGCGCGACCGGGAAGTGCCTCGGCCGCTGCCGCGACGCGGAACAGCCCGTCAAGGGCCCGGCCGGTGCCGAGCCGCAGCAGCTCCTCCTTCGAGGAGACATGGTGGTAGATCGCCGACTTCGTGATGCCCAGCGCGAGGGACAGGTCTCCCATCGAGGTCGCGTCGTAGCCGCGCTCGTTGAACAGCCGCACCGCGGTCACCAGGATCGACTCCAGGTCGTGCCCTGGGCGCCCGGGGCGGCGGGGGCGCCGGGGCTCGCGTCCCGCGGATACGACTTCGTTCACGTCGACCGCTCGTCGATCACGCGCCGCATCTTCCCCGTCGACCGCTCCAGCGTCCCGGGGTCGACGACCTTCGCCTGCACCGTCACCCCGATGCTGTCCTTCACCACTCGCACGATCTCCGCGGCTGCCGCGTCGCGAGCCCCGGCCTCCCGCGCCTCCGCGGATCCCGGCGCCGCCTCGACGAGCACGGTCAGCTCGTCCAGCTGTTCCGGCCGGGTGAGCAGCAGCTGGAAATGCGGCGCGAGCCCGGGCACGCGCAGCACGATCTCCTCGATCTGCGTCGGGAACACGTTGACGCCGCGCAGGATGATCATGTCGTCGCTGCGCCCGCTGATCCGCGCCATCCGCCGGAACGGCGCGTACGAACTCCCGGGCAGCAGCCGCGTCATGTCCCGGGTGCGGTACCTGATGACCGGCATCGCCTCCTTGGTCAGCGTGGTGAGCACCAGCTCCCCGGGCTGCCCGTCGGGCAGCACCGCGCCGTCAGGCCCGACGATCTCCGGGTAGAAATGGTCTTCCCAGATGTGCAGCCCGTCCTTGGTCGTCGCGGACTCCTGCGCGACGCCAGGCCCGATCACCTCGGACAGCCCGTAGATGTCGACCGCGGTCAGGCCGCCCCGCTGCTCGATCTCGCGGCGCATCGCCTCGGTCCACGGCTCGGCGCCGAAGATCCCGATCCGCAGCGACGACTCGGCCGCGTCCAGCCCCTGCCGCTCGAACTCGTCGAGCAGCGTCAGCATGTAGGTCGGCGTGACCATGATGATCTCCGGCCGCAGGTCGTTGATCAGCTGCACCTGCCGCGCGGTCACGCCGCCGGAGGCGGGGATCACGGTGCAGCCCAGCCGCTCGGCGCCGTAGTGCGCGCCGAGCCCGCCGGTGAAGAGCCCGTACCCGTAGGCGATGTGCACCGTGTCGCCGGGCCGCCCGCCGGCCGCCCTGATGGACCGCGCCACGACCGAAGCCCAGATGTCCAGGTCGTACTTGGTGTAGGCGACCACGACGGGCGTCCCGGTGGTGCCGCTGGAGGCATGGATCCGCGCGATCTGGTCCTCGTCGACCGCGAGCAGCCCGAACGGGTAGTTGGCGCGCAGGTCGTCCTTGCTGGTTAGCGGCAGCTTGGCGAGATCGGAGAAGTCGTGGAAGTCATCGGGCTGCAGGCCGACCGCGTCCAGCATGTCCCGGTAGAACGGCACGTTGGCGTACACGTGCCGCAGCGTCGCGCGGAGCCGCACGATCTGCCGCGCCCGCAGTTCCTCGGGGCCGCCCGGCATCGCACCCGGCTCGTCGTCGTCTTCCACTCTGAACGCACCCGCCACAGCGGTCACCACCCAACTTGATTACTGACCGAACGATCGGTCATTATTGTTGTATGGAGCTCAGCGAGACGCAACTGAGCGAGCACTTTGAGGCGACGATAGCCCGCCAGGGCCGGATCGAGCCACGGGACTGGATGCCTGACGGCTACCGCAAGACGATGATCAGGCAGATCGCGCAGCACGCGCATTCGGAGATCATCGGGATGCAGCCGGAGGGCAACTGGATCACCCGCGCCCCGAGCCTGCGCCGCAAGGCGATCCTGCTCGCTAAGGTCCAGGACGAGGCCGGGCACGGCATGTACCTGTATGCCGCGGCGGAAACCCTCGGCACCGACCGCGCCGACCTGACCGAGCGGCTCATCGACGGCAGGCAGAAGTACTCGTCCATCTTCAACTACCCGACGCTCAGCTACGCGGACGTCGGCGTGATCGGCTGGCTGGTCGACGGCGCCGCGATCTGCAACCAGGTGCCGCTGTGCCGGTCGTCGTACGGCCCGTACGCCCGCGCGATGGTCCGGATCTGCAAAGAGGAGTCGTTCCACCAGCGCCAGGGTTATGAGCTGCTGCTCACGATGATGCGCGGCAGCGACGCGCAAAAAGCCATGGTCCAGGAGTCCGTGAACCGGTTCTGGTGGCCGTCGCTGATGATGTTCGGCCCGCCGGACGCGCAGTCCCCGAACACCGAGCGCTCGATGGCCTGGGGCATCAAGCGGCATACCAACGACGACCTGCGCCAGCGGTTCGTCGACATGACGGCCCCGCAGGCGGACCGGCTGGGTGTCACGCTGCCGGACGACAAGCTCCGCTGGAACGAGGCCCGCGGCCACCACGACTTCGGCGAGGTCGACTGGGCCGAGTTCAAGGCGGTCGTCGGCGGCGCAGGCCCGTGCAACGCCGACCGGATCGCCCGGCGGCAGGCAGCCCACGACGCGGGTTCCTGGGTACGAGAGGCGGCGATGGCGCATGCCGCCAAGCACTGAGCCACCAAGCACTGGCTGGCCGCTGTACGAGGTGTTCCTGCGCGGCAAGCGCGGCCTGAACCACGTGCACGTCGGGTCGCTGCACGCCGCCGACCCGGAAATGGCGCTGCGGCACGCCCGTGACCTGTACACCCGGCGGAACGAGGCGGTCAGCATCTGGGTGGTCCCCGCCGACGCGATCACCGCGTCCAGCCCGGACGAGAAGGACCCGTTCTTCGCCCCGTCGGGCGACAAGGTGTACCGGCACCCGACGTTCTACCAGATCCCGGAAGACGTGCCCCACATCTGATGAGCGAATCTGAGAGCGAATTCGACGCTTACCTGTCGCTGACTGACGTCACGGAGGATGACCACCGCTGGGCGTTCGGCACGGGTTTTGCCGACCCCCTCGCGGGGGTCGATGTGACGCTGCAGGCAGGCGTGAACCCATCAGACGCCGCCGCCCTCGCCGAGCGCTGCCTCGCGCTCGGCGACGACGCGCTCATCTACAGCCACCGGCTCCAGCAGTGGGTCACCCGCGCGCCGGAACTCGAGGAGGAGACCGCCCTCGCCAACATCGCACTCGACCTCCTCGGCCAGGCCCGCCTGCTGCTGACCCGCGCCGGCCAGGCCGAAGGGCGCGGTAGGGACGAGGACCAGCTCGCCTTCTTCCGTGACGAGCGCGAGTTCCGCAACGTCCGCCTGGTGGAGCGCGCCGATGCCGACTTCGCCGAGCTGACCGCCCGTCTCCTAGTCTTCTCCGCCTGGCGGCTGTCCCAGTTCGACCGCCTGACGGCGGACCCTGACCCGGTGCTCGCCGCGATCGCGGCCAAGGCCGTCAAGGAGCTGACCTACCACCGCGACTACGCCGCCGCCTGGGTCATCCGCCTCGGCGACGGCACGGACTACTCACACGCGAAGGCGCAGGCAGCTCTGGACGCCCTATGGCCCTTGGTCGGTGAGCTCGACCTCGACGCCGACGCGGCCGCCTACCTCGACGCGGTCATCGCCGAGGCCACCCTCCCCCGCCCGTCGGCGCCCCCGCTGGCCCCGGTCGCGGGCAAGACGGGCCGCGACGGCACGCACACCGAGGCAATGGGCTACATCCTCGCCGAGCTGCAAAGCGTCGCGCGCGCCAACCCGGACGCGACATGGTGAGCGCCAGGGAGACGGCCGGGTCCGTTCCGGATCCCGAATTTCCGGCCCTCACCATCGCGGACCTCGGCATCTTGCGGGACGTGCGGGAGGCGGACGGGGCAGTGACGGTCACGATCACGCCGACGTACTCCGGCTGCCCCGCGATGGCCCAGATCGCCGCCGACCTGCGCCGCCGCCTAGAGCGGGCGGGCTTCCGTGAGGTGGCGATCCGCACCGAGCTGTCGCCTCCCTGGACCACCGACTGGATCACCCCCGATGGCCGCAGGAAACTGGCCGAGGCGGGCATCGCACCGCCGGGGCAGCCGGCCGCCCGTGGCGGGCCTGTTCTCGTACCGCTCGCGGTGCCGTGCCCGCGCTGCGGGTCGCCTGACACCCGCGAGCTCTCCCGGTTCAGCGGCACCGCGTGCAAGGCGCTCTACCAGTGCCAGGCCTGCCGGGAGCCGTTCGAGCACGTGAAGGAGTACTGAGCGTGCCGCCCGCGGTGTTCTATCCGCTGACGGTGTCGGCGGTCGACCGGCTGACGGCGGACGCCGCCGCGCTGACGTTCGCCGTCCCGCCGGACCTGCGCCAGACGTTCGCGTTCCGCCCGGGCCAGTCGCTGACGGTCCGGCGCGGCGACGAGCGCCGGTCCTACTCAATCTGCGTCCCGCCGGGCAGCGCGCCGCGGATCGGCGTGCGCGAGGTGCCGGACGGGTGCGTGTCCGGCTGGCTGGTGCGCGGCACCCGCCCCGGCGACACGATCGAGGTCCAGCCGCCGTCCGGCGCGTTCACCCCGGACCTGGCGGTACGCGGGCGGCACGTGCTGATCGCGGCCGGTTCTGGCATCACGCCGGTGCTGTCGATCGCGGCGGCGCTGCTGGCGGCCGGAGCCGAGGTCACCCTGCTGTACGGCAACCGCCGCGCCGACACGGTGATGTTCGCCGACGAGGTGGCCGACCTCAAGGACGCCTACCCGACCCGGATGCGGCTGGTCCACGTGCTGTCGCGGGAGGCGCAGGAGGTCGACCTGTTCACCGGCCGCCTGGACGCGGCGAAGCTGCGAACGCTGCTGCCGGCTCTCCTCGACGTGCCGGCCGTCTCCGACTGGTGGCTATGCGGCCCGTTCGGCATGGTGACCGGCGCGATCGAGGTCCTGAGCTCGTTCGGCGTGCCGCGCCAGCGGATGCACCGCGAACTGTTCTATGTGGAGGAAGAGCCGCCGCCCGTCGTCACCCACACGGAAACCGCGGGCCCCGGCGCTGAGGTCACGGTCATTCTCGACGGCCGCGCCACGACGGTCACGATCCCGCCAGGCACCCCGGTCCTCGACGG
>NZ_JBARCR010000799.1:0-1971 GCF_049794275.1 Trebonia sp. | reverse complement strand
CTTATTACGCTGGCTGCTCAGCATATGACCTGACCTCCTAGCGCATTCCCGCACGACGTTAATCCGGGGTTACCGGACAGTCAAGGTCGGCCCGGCCGGATGCCCGCAGTCGGTCCGGTGCGAGGATGAGGGCATGGAGCCGCGCATCCCGAGGTATGTGCCGGTCGTCAACGTGGTGCTGAAGTTCCTGACCCGGCGGGGCGTCAAGGCCGGCCCGGTCAGCATCATCACCGTGGCCGGGCGCAGATCGGGCCGGCCCCATTCGACCCCCGTGACGCCCTGGGTGGTGGACGGCAAGAGGTACGTCATCGCCGGGGATCAGCACCTCGGACTGGTCCCGCAACGCACGGGCGGCCGGGGCGGGCTCCCTGACCTCGGGGCGGACCACGACGCGCGTGCGGCTCACCGAGGTGACGGACCCCGCGCTCAAGGAACGGGTGGTGGTCGCGTTCGGCACCGAGAACCGGGGCGCCGCGTCCTTCCTCAAGCAGATCGGTGTCGCGCCGGAGCGCACCCCGAAGGGATTCGCCGCCGCGGTCCCATACGTCGCGGTCTTCGAGGTCACTCCCGCCCAGGGCTGAGGACAGCGGGGCATCTAGGCTTGGCGGCGATGGCCCCGCTTCTTGCTGTTATCAGCCCGGCGGAATCATTGTGGGAAGTTAGTCAGGAAAAACCCGGCTAAAGTCCCCACAATCTTTGGCGGCCCAGCCGCTTCTTGCTGTTATCGGCATGATGGAATTAGCATGCGGGATCGCGTGCCGGTTTCCGGCGCAAATCCCGCACGATCTTCTGCTCATGGCCCGCCCGCGGCCGAAGGTACCCGTTCCGCACTGTCGAACCTCGCGGTGATCCCCGTGCTACGTGCGGGCGTAGTTGCTGGCGCCGTACCAGTCCACCACGACCACCGGTTCTTCGCCGACCACCCAGGCGTCGTGGCCTTGCGGCAGAGCGGTGACATCGCCGGGCTTCGCGTCGAACTCGGCACCATCGGCCATCACGACGTGCAGCGTGCCGCTCACGTGGTACTGGAAGTGCGGCGCTTCGCACAGCTCGGTCCCGGCCAGCGGCTTCACGTGCTCGGACCAGCGCCAGCCGGGCTGCAGGGTAAGCCTGCCGATCTCGGCGCCGCCGATCCGCAGCAGGTCAAGGGTGCCCCGCTCGAACGTGCGGGTCTCGTCCGGTGTTCCGAATCTCTTCTGCTCTGCCTTGTCGCTCACGATGACCTCCGTTGACTCGTCCTGTCCTTCAGCGTGGCCGACGGCGCTTGCAACCAGATTGCAGCGCGCGCCGTGACCGATGTTTGATAGCCGCATGAAGTCGCTGGCCGTCCGCGTGCTCGGCGAATTCGGCGTGGACGGGGTCGAGCCGCAGGCACTCGGCAGTAGGAAGGCGCGGCTGGCGCTGCAGCACCTGGCCCTCGGCGCCGGGCAGGTGGTGCCGTCGGACGTGCTCGTCGACGCGTTGTGGGAGCATGATCCGCCGGCCCGGCCGGGCGAGCAGCTCGCGGTGCTGATGAGCCGCCTGCGTTCGGTGCTCGGCAAGGAGCGGATCGAGCACCGGGATGGCGGCTACCTGCTGCGCGCCGACTGGCTCGACGCCACCGAGCTGGCCGCGCTCACCGACGAGGCGGAGCGGCGGCAAGGCGCGGGGAATGTGACTGGTGCGGCCGCCGCGGTCCGCGTCGCGCTGTCGCTGCTGGACAGCGCAGGGTCCGTCCCGGTACCTGGTGAGTGGGCCCGGCTCAGGCGCGGCGAACTGGACCGGCTGATCAGCCGTGCGAGGCGGGTCGCGGCTTCCGCGCTGCTTGCGGCGGGCGACTGGGTGGGCGCCGTGGACGCCGCGACCGCCGCACTGGAGCGGGACCCCTACGACGAGGTCGCATTGCGCCTCCTGCTCCGGGCTTACGTGCTCGGCGGCCCGGCGGCAGCCGCGCTGTCCCGCTACGCCGCCGCAAGGGAGCGGTTCGCCGAC
>NZ_JBARCR010000798.1:0-4844 GCF_049794275.1 Trebonia sp. | reverse complement strand
CCTGCTGGCCGTAGCCTGGCTGGCCCCGCTCCGGCTGACCCTGCTCCGGCCAGCCCTGCCCCGGCTGGCCCTGCTCCGGCCAGCCCTGCCCCGGCTGGCCCTGGCCGGGCTGCTCGCTGTCCGGTTGGCCGGACGGATGCGGCTGCGGCACGGTACCTTCGTCCGACGGGAAGAACGGACCGGGCGCCCTGTGGCGGGGAGGCTCGTTACTCACCCTTGCGAGGCTACCCTGGCGGCGTGACCCACATCTTCCGTTACCTGACACCCATCGATGACGCACCGATGGTCGGTATCCGCGACGACGCGGGCCTGTATCCGCTTGACGTGCCCTCGCTCGGGACGCTGCTGGCCAGTCCCGCCGGCGACATCAGGGCCGCCGTCGAGGACGCCGTGAAGACCGCGCCGATCACGGAACAGCCGGTGCTGCTGCCGCCCGCCGACGGCCGGATGGAGATATGGGCGGCCGGCGTCACCTACACCCGGTCCAGGGAAGCGCGCCTCGAGGAGAGCGGCGGCGCCGATTTCTACCAGCGGGTCTACGAAGCGGACCGGCCCGAGCTGTTCTTCAAGTCGGTGCCCTGGCGCACGGTCACCGACGCCGAGCCGATCGCGATCCGGCGCGACTCGGCGCTGAACGTGCCGGAGGCTGAGCTGGCCATCGTCGTCAACTCCGCCGCCGAGATCGTCGGCTACACGGTGTGCGACGACGTGTCCTCGCGCGCCATCGAGGGCGAGAACCCGCTCTACCTGCCGCAAGCGAAGATCTACGCCGGGGCGTGCGCGCTCGCGCCTGGCATCCGCCCGGCGTGGGAGGTCGACGCGAGCGACCTCGCCATCACCATCCGCATCATCCGGGGCGACTCGGTCGCCTGGGAAGGCGGCACCCGCACCAGCCAGCTGCACCGGCCGCTGCCGAGCCTGGTCGACTGCCTGTTCGCCGAGGAGAACTTCCCCGACGGCGTGATCATCTCCACCGGCACGGGCATCGTGCCAGAAATGGACTTCACGCTGCAGGCCGCCGACCTGGTCACCATCGAGATCGAGCAGGTCGGCAGCCTGACGAACCGGGTCGTCGCCGGCAAGCCCGGACTGGGATGGCTGAGCTCGGGAGCCGGCCGGGGACGTTACGAATAAGTTCAGGTCGAAGCCGAGAAGGTGGCGGTAGCGAGCACCGTACCGTTCGCGGTGACCAGCCGTGCCCCGACTGGCGGGCCATCGCCGGTCCAGGCGGGACTCCCCCACGAGCCGTAACCGTCGGTCAGCCGGAACGACCCGACGGTCGTGATATGCCCGTCCGCGCCCACCAGCTGGCAGATCACGGTGTCGTTGCCGGACTCCAGGTCGACGGACATGTACATCCACCGCGACTCACCGTTGTACATGAAGACCCGGCCCACTTGGCTGTGGTCGTCGGTGGCGATCATCTTGCCCGTCGTCAGCGACGAGCTCGCCGTCGGCGTGGCCGTCGCGTGCAGGCCCCAGCCGCCCAGGGCGGCGCCTAGCAGGGCGACCACGACCGCGGCGGCCGCCAGCGCCCGGCGGGGACTGAATCCGTGACCCCACGCTGGCCGCCGCCTGCGGTGACGGAGCGGCTGCGAGGCGGGCGGCGTGAGACCGAGCCGATCCATGACCCGGGTCTCGAATCCCGCCGGCGGTTCCGCGGTAGGCAGCAGGCTGAGCATCTTCTCGCTGGTAACCGTCAGGGAGCGGACGTGCTCGCGGCAGGCCTCGCAGTAGTCCAGGTGCGCGAGCGCCTCCGCGCGCTCGCGGCCGGTGAGCACGCCCAGCGCGAGTTCCGCGGCCGAGTCGTGAAACTCAGCGCAGCTCATGCCGTTCAGCTCACTCATCTTCTGCATCCTCCGGGAGGAGCGCCGCGCGCAGCTTCAGCATTCCGTCCCTGATTCTCGTTTTCGCGGTGCCGAGCGGGATGTCTTCCGTCACCGCGATCTGCCGTGCCGTCATGCCGTATATACCCGCCATCGCCACGGCACGAGCCTGCGCGCCCGGCAGTTGGGCGAGAGCGCGGCGCAGCCCGGCGGCGCTGTCGCGGGCGACCGCCACCCGCTCCGGGGTTTCGGTGACCGCGGTGAGCAGGGCGGGCAGCTCCGCCGGGTCCACCGGCGCCGAGGTCCGGGCCCGGAGGACGTCGATCGCCAGGTTATGGGCAATCGTCGTCAGCCAGGCCCGGACCGACCCCCTCCGCGAGTCGTACACCTGGGCGTGCCGCCACGCCTGTTCGAACGCCTGCTGGGCGACGTCTTCCGCGGTGACAGGATCGCGCGTGACGGTCAGCGCGACGCCGTACACCACCCGCTGAAAACGGCGCACGAACGCGACCGCCAGGTCGGCGTCACCCGCGCCGAGACCAGCGAGCAACGTCTCGTCCGGCAGCCGGTCGGCGTGGCTCCCCATCGTCTGCACAGTAAGCGATACGGACGAGCGGCTCATAGGGATTGCTCCTAGTTCAGGCGATTTTCGCCGCGAATCAGTAACCGCCGCCGCCGCCTGACGACGGGGGCGCGGCCGGCGCGCTGCCCGATCCGGAGATGGTCACCGCAGTCGTGATACTCGAACCGGACGGTGCGACCAGGTACCACAGGGCGCCGAAGCCATTAAGGCCCTGCCCCTTGTCCGTGCCTGGCCCGGTGTCGCCCTCGAAGTAGTACAGCGGATGGCCGTCGTAGGTGACCTGCTTGGTGCCGTCGGACCTGGTGATCGTGCTGAGATCGCTCGACTGCGCGCCGCCGGACGCGGTCGGCTGGCCGGTAGCGACCACCGGCGGCCATGCCGCGGCGCACGCGCCGCTGCAGGCGGACTTGCCCGAGCTGTCGGCCATGAACAGGTAGATGGCGCGGCCCGCGCTGTTGGTCAGGAACGAACCGCCCGAACTGGTCTTGGTCGTGATTACGGTCGATGACGCCGATCCCGCGGGCGCAGCGGCGGATGGCGAGGTGCTATTACTGGTGCTGCTACTTCCGCTGCTGCTGCACGCCGCCGCCGCCAGCAGCGCCACGGCCAGTGGCGCGGCGAGCTTGACCGGAACTGGCACCCGGGCCAGCAACGAGGCGCTCATTGTCATCATTCCTCTCGTGCGGCGCTGGGCTGTTTGCCGCCGCCGCTCAGTTCGGTCCTCATGTGCGAACTAAATACGGCCTGAGACGGCGTCGCGGCTTGGATTGCGCTACGTGACCTACGTCACATTCGATGCCTTTGCGCACGCCATAGCGACTTTTCGCTGGTTTTCCCGCTGACGTCAGCTGACCGCGCCGGGGCGGAAGGCAGCGAAGGGGTTGGTGATCACCAGCTCGCGGACGGCGAACCGGTAGACGGTGGCCGGGCGCCCGCCGTTCGAGGCCGGGCGGGAGACGTCCGCGGTCGGCTCGATGACTCCGCGGCGGGTGAGGATGCGCTGCAGGTTGGTGGCTGACACCGGATGGCCGAGGGCCGCGGCGTAGGTGTCGCGCAGCCGCGAGATCGTGAACGTCTCTGGCGCGATCGCGAAGCCGATGTTGGTGTAGGACAGCTTCGCGCGCAGCCGCTCCCTGGCCGAGCCGATGATCGAGGCGTGGTCGAACGCGCAGTCCGGCAACTGGTCCACCGGGTGCCACGCCGTGTCGGCGGGGAGCCGCGGCCTGGATTCCGGCGCGACCAGCGCGAGGTAGGCGGTCGCGAGGACACGCTCCCGCGGATCGCGCGCGGGGTCGCTGCGGGTCTCCAGCTGCTCCAGGTGCGCGATCTCGGGGATGTCCACCTTGGCGGCAAGGTGCCGGCTGGCGGACGCGCCCAGCCGTTCGTCGGCCCGCAGCGTGCCGCCGGGCAGCGCCCACGCGCCTTCGAACGGGGGTTCCGCGCGCTGCCAGAGCAGCACCTCGAGCCGCTTGTCCCGAACCTGGAACACGACCCCGAGCGCCTCGTGACGAAAGCAGTCAGCTGGCACGCACTCATGGTAACGAAGTTTTCAATCACCGGTGGAAAACAGCCTGGCCGCGTAATGCTCGATCGGCGTGCGGTGCGAACTTCTGGTAGTCTCTCCGCGAGGCGCAGAGCTGGCCGTCGTGGCTGGCATAGCGCACATCCCGGGCCGTTGGCGCAGCGGGAGCGCGCTTCCCACGGAAGCGAGTGCCCTCGCAAAGCCGAAGGTCACAGGGGTTTGTAGCACAACTGAATACCTTTCCACTGGTTACCGTACTGGTTCACTCGCCAGGTACCCGCCCTAACCAGTGAAAGGAAGCGGGCCGTTGGCGCAGCGGGAGCGCGTCTCCCTGACACGGAGAAGGTCACTGGTTCAAATCCAGTACGGCCCACATGGAGGAAGAGGTCTGCGGCAAGTGGATGCCACGAGCGCGGACCACGTGTGCCCGGCGTCCTCTCCACCTGGGAGAGTGCCGGACGGCGAAGGCCCTGGCAGACACCAGGGCACGGAAGACCGCGCGGCGGGTCGGCAAGACGCTCTTTACCCCGGAAGCCAAGGCCAGGTGGAACCGGAGGTACAACCTCAGCGGTACGGCCTGACGGAAGACGACTTAGAGCGGATGCTGGTAGAGCAGGACTACGCCTGCGCGATGTGCTCCGAGCCGTTCTCCGATGCCGAGGTCATCTACATCGACCACGACCACAACTGCTGCCCGGATGAGAAGTCATCGTGCGGCCGGTGCGTGCGCGGCCTGCTGAACCGGCGATGCAACATCGCGGTCGGCTACATCGAGCGGTACGACGAGCTGGCCCGCGTGTACCTGGGAAAGGCGAAGACCCCCCTGCCTCGTAGGTCGGAGGGTCTTCGCGTGGTCGCCAGCTAGGCCGCTGTGCCCCAGATGCTGTTCGACCCATCCACTTACGCGGTCACG
>NZ_JBARCR010000797.1:0-20556 GCF_049794275.1 Trebonia sp. | reverse complement strand
GACGCTCGACGCCACCGTGACCTGGACGTGCCCTTGATCCCTACCAGATGTGGTGCGCCAGCTCCGCGACGAGCTCGAGCTTGCGCTCCTGGACGTCCTCGTTCGTCAGGTTGGCGCCGGGCAAGGTGGAGGAGAACCCGCACTGGGTCGACACGCCGAGCCGCTCCAGCCCGGTGTACTTGGCCGCCTCGTGCACCCGCGCGGTGAGCTCGGCGAGCGGCTCAAGCGTGGTGGTCTTGCTCGACACCAAGCCGAGGATGATCTGCTTGTCGTCGGGCGCCTTGGCGAGCGGCTCGAACGAACCGGAGCGCGCGTCGTCGTACTCGAGCAGGAAGATGTCGAAGTTGGTGAGCCGGCCGAACACGGCTTCGGCGGTGAAGTCGTAGCCGCCGGAGCCGATCCACTGGCTCATGTTGTTGCCCTTGCACACGTGCACGCCGAACGTCACCCCGGGGATGTCCGCGACGCTGTTGAAGATGTCGAGGCCCTCGGTGAGCGTGCGCTCGGTCGGCATGTCCAGGGTCTCGCGCAGCTCACGGTTCTCCGGATCGACGAGGGTGCCGATGTCGGGGGAGTCGATCTGTATGTAGGTGCAGCCGAGCGCGGCCAGGGCCTCTATCTCGGCCTTGATGATCGCGGCGCCGTCGGCGAACAGCTCGTACGCATCCCGGTAGACCGCCGTTGACCGCTCAGGCGACCAGGCCGTGTAGAACAGGAGCGGGGACGGGAAAGTGATCTTGACCGGGCTCGTCGCGCGGGCCCGGTTGTAGGCGAACTCTTCCAGGGTGATCTTCCGCTTCTGGCTGATCTTGCCAGTCACGATGAAGGGGTTGTGCCACACCCAGTCGGCTTCCGCGTTCTTGAAGTGGATCGGCGCGCCTTCGATCGGGGCCAGCCCGTCGATCTCGCCCACGACCTGGTCGAGGAACGAGAACCGGCGCAGCTCGCCGTCGGTGATGACGTCCAGCCCGATCCCCTCCTGCATCGCGATCGCCTGGTCGACCGCGCGGTCCTCGATCCGCTTGAAGTCGGGCACTGGGAGCTGGCCTGCCGCGTACGCGTCCCTGGCCTGCTGCAAGTACCTGGGCCTGAGCAGTGAGCCGATGACATCGGAGTGGTGTATCTGCGGCATAGCCAGCCTCCCTGGACGTCCTCGTCAGAAAACTGTCGTTACCGGTGAATCTGTCACCGCCGGCCTATCCGCCGCCAGCCCCTATCCGTAGTTATGTGTGTGGACCCGAATACGCAGCGACGCGACTGGTTCCTCACGCTAGATGCGCAAAGCGGCGTCGCCGACCGTTCCCAGGCGCTGCAGGCTGGTTACTCCAGACGGGCAATGGCCCACCGGCTGAAGTCTGCCAAGTGGCGGCGAGTACAGCGGGGTGTGTACGCCACCTTCACCGGCCCGGTGCATCGCGAGGCTCGGCTATGGGCCGCCTTGCGGCGTGCCGGACCGGGCGCGATGCTCAGCCATGAAACCGCCGGCGAAGTCCACGGCCTCACCGACAAGCCGTCGGCGAAGATCCACATCACCGTGCCGCCTAATCGTCACCCGGCGCACTACAGACCTATCGCGGGTGTGGTGATTCACCGCTCTGCCCAGAGCCTGCCCGCTCGACTGCCGGAGTGGGAACTGCCGCGCACCCGGATCGAGGACACGGTTCTCGACCTGGTCGCGACGGCCCGTACCTTCGATGAGGCCTACAGCTGGATTTCCCGTGCTCTGTCAAAGCACCTCGTCTCGGTAGGCATGTTGCGAGAGGCGATGGGCGGCCGCAGCAGGATCCGCTGGCGCGTCTGGCTAAGCGAGGCGCTGGCCGACGCCGACGAAGGCGCGTACTTCCCGCTTGAGCGCCGGTATGCGCGCGACGTCGAGCGTGCACATGGACTGCCCAAGGCGGAGCGCCAGGCAGGCCGGACCATCGGCGACAAGACTCATTACAAGGACAACTGGTACGCCGACTACCGCGTCTGCGTGGAACTCGACGGAGCGTCCTACCACCAGAACGATCAAGTGCGTCAAGATAAGCGCCGCGATAACCTCAACCTCGCCGTCGATGCGGCGCAGACCTACCGGTTCGGCCCCGTGGAGGTCACCGAGCGTGCCTGCGAAAGCGCAGCTATGGTCGCGGCCACCCTGCGCCGCCGGGGTTGGCAGGGCCAGCCCCACCCTTGCCGCCGAGCCGGCTGCCACGTCGGACGGCAATGATATTGGGCCAAAAGGCACACGTGAGTGTGCCTAACGGCCCATTATGATCCGGAAGCCGCGCCGACGACCGCGAAAGACGCGGGGGGCAGGGAGATCGCGCCCGATTTGAGAGAAATGTCAGAGTTAGAAGCGGCCAGCAGGGTGGCGGCGGGCGCACCCAGCGGGATCTCCACCGGGTCGGCGCCGAGGTTGGCGGCTATCCGGAGCGGGCCGCGGCTAATCAGCAGCCAGCGCGCTGCCTCATCGTAGGCCGCCCGGACCTCATGAAGGCGGGGGTCGGTCAGTTCCGGGCGGGCCCGGCGCAGCGCCACCAGCGACCGGTACCAGTCGAGCAGCGAGCGGTACGGTTCGCGGCCGGGCTGGGCCCAGTCGAGCTTGGAGCGCAGGAAAGTCTCGGGGTCCTGCGGATCGGGAACCTCAGCAGCCCCCCAGCCGTGCTGGGCGAACTCCGCCTTGCGGCCCGTGCTCACCGCTTCCGCGAAGAACGGGTCGGTGTGGTCGGTGAAGAACTGCCAGGGCGTGTCGGCGCCCCACTCCTCGCCCATGAACAGCATGGGTGTGAACGGCGCGGTGAGCACCAGGCCCGCCGCCACGCGGAGCAGCCCGTCCCGCAGCGGATTGCCGGCGAGCGTGGCCGCGATGCGGTCGCCGACGGCGCGGTTGCCGACCTGGTCGTGGTCCTGGATGAAGCAGACGAAGCGGTAGGCGGGCACCTGCAGCGTGTCGACCGGCCGGCCATGGCTGCGGCCGCGGAACGAGGACCAGGTCCCGTCGTGGAAGTACGCCCCGGTCATCGTCTTCGCCACGGCCGCGACCGAGCCGAAGTCCCCGTAGTACCCGTGCCGCTCCCCCGTCACCGCGGAGTGCAGCGCGTGGTGGAAGTCGTCGTCCCATTGCGCGGCGAGCCCGTAACCGCCAGCCTCACGCGAGGTGATCAGCCGCGGGTTGTTGAGGTCGGACTCGGCGACCAGGACCGCCGGCCGCCCCGACGCCGCGGCGAACCCGTCCGCCGTGGCGGCCAGTTCCTCCAGGATGTGCAGGGCGCGGTAATCTTCGAGCGCGTGCACGGCGTCGAGCCGCAGCCCGTCGATGTGGTAGTCCCGTAGCCACATCAGCGCGTTGCCCGTGATGAACGCGCGCACCTCGTCCGAGCCGGCCTGGTCCAGGTTCACGGCCGGCCCCCACGGCGTCATGTGCGCCTCGGTGAAGTACGGCCCGAACGCGGCGAGCTGGTTCCCCGGGCCGACGTGGTTGTAGACGACGTCAAGGAGGACGGCCAGGCCGCGCGCGTGCGCGGCGTCCACGAACCGCTTCAGCGCGTCGGGCCCGCCGTACGGCTCGTGCACCGCCCACAGCCCGATCCCGTCGTACCCCCAGCCGTGCTGGCCCGGGTACGCCGCGAGCGGCATCAGCTCCACCGTGGTCACGCCAAGCCCCGCCAGGTAGTCCAGCCGCTCGATGGCCGCATCCAGCGTCCCCGACAGAGTGAATGTGCCGACGTGCAACTCGTAGACGACCGCGCCCGCGAGCGGCGCGCCGCGCCAGCGCGAATCCGACCAGGCGTACGCCGAGTGGTCGTAGGTCCGGCTCGCGCCGGCCGGCCCGTACGGCTGCCGCGGCGACCTCGGGTCGGGCAGCGGCTCGCCGCCGTCCAGCCGGAACGCGTAATCGATCTCCCCTGACACCGGGAGCTCCGCTTGCCACCAGCCGGAACGGTCGCCCGGCGCCATCTCGTGACCGCGCCCGGCCACCTCAACAGAGACCCGGCCCGCGGCCGGCGCCCACACGCTGAGAACAGTCACGCGACCTCCGGAACCAGCGGGACGAGCAGCGCCACCGGCAGCCGCTGAGTCAGGTCCGCGAGCAGCACGCTCTGTTCCCGGTACACGCCCCCGGTGAGCACGTCCACCCAGCCGGCGGCGGCCTCGAGAACAGGCAGTGGCAGTAGCGTGCCGCCCCAGCCGCCCAGCCGGCGGAGACCGCCGGGCAGCCGGGTGGCCACCGTGACGGCGTGCCCGCCGCGTGCGAACGCCACCGCGTGACCGGCCGCGTCGCCCGCCGCGGTCAGCGGCTCGTAGCTCCCGGCGAACCAGTCGGGATGGTCGCGGCGCAGCCGCAGCGCGCGGGAGGTGACGAGCAGCTTCGCCGCGTCCAGTCGCGCCACGGGATCGGGATCGGAATCCGGGGACGACGCCGCGTCAAGGCGGCCAGCGTCCAGGTCCGCGAGCAGGGACTGCCGCCGACCGTAGTCCACCGGGCGCCGGTTGTCCGGGTCCACCAGGGACAGCCCGGTCAGCTCGCAGCCCTGGTACACGTCGGGCACGCCGGGCATGGTGAGCTGGACCAGCTTGGCACCGAGCGAGTTGGCGAGCGCATCGGCGGCGATCGAGGCCACGAACGCTTCGATCGAGCCGCGAAGCGGCGCGTCAGACAGCACCCGCGATCCCAGGCCGAGCACCGCCGCCTCGTAGCCGGGGTCGGAGTCGGTCCACGAGGTCCGCCGCTTGGCCTCGCGGATCGCCTTGGTTAGGCAGCCGTTGAGCCTTTCCTGGCTGATCGGCCACGCCCCGGCCAGGGTCTGCCAGAGCAGGTATTCGGTGTCCGCGTCCACGGCAGGCCCGGCGTCCCCGCCGGACCCGGACGACTGCGGAGGCACCGCGCGCTCGTGCCATTCCATGACCTGCTGGCCCCACTCGGAAGGCATCTCGGCGAGCACGGCGAGCCGGGCCCTGATGTCTTCCTGGCGCTTGGTGTCGTGCGTGGACAGCGTCGTCATCGTGCCCGGCCAGGATCTAAGCAGCCGGCCGGCCGTGGCGTGGAACTCCTCGGGCGGCACCCCGAACAGGCCAGGGTCACCGCCGACCTCGTTCAGCGAGACGAGCCGGAACCAGCGGTAGAACGCGGTGTCCTCGACGCCTTTGGCCTGCACCGGCCCTGATGTCTGCTGGAACCGCACGGTGAACTCACCCGTCCGGCCGGCGGCGCCGCTCACGGGCGGGTGCCTGCCGAGCGCCGCGGCGCCTACCTCCTCGGCGAGCCTGTGCAGCCGGCGCGCCAGGCGCCCCCGCGCGGCATCAACCGCGCCTCGCACGACCGCCGTCGTCTCATCCGACGGCAGCTCGCCCGGGTTCACGTATGCCCGGTAGACCGGCAGGCTGACGAGCACTTCGGTTAGCACGGACCGCGCGTCGGCCAGTTCGCAGTCCGCGCAGATGCCGCTAACCAGGCGGGCCAGCCGCAGCACGTCGGGGCGCAGCGACCCGGCGATGATCTCGCGCTTAGCGCCCTCGGCCACCTCGATAAACGGCGGCAGCCCGGTGACGGCGCCCAGCCGGCTGCGCAGCCGCGCGTACTCCGCCGCGAGCGGCGAGTCGCCCTCGGGGTCGACGAAAAGCCCGTCGGCCAGCCGGAGCGCGTCATACCCGGTAGTGCCGGCGCACGCCCAGTCGCCAGGCAGTTCCTCGCCCGCCTCGAGGATCTTCTCCACCACCACCCAGGCGCCGCCGGTCGCCGCCGCGAGACGGCGCAGGTACCCGCGGGGGTCGGCCAGCCCGTCCGGGTGGTCCACCCGCAGGCCGTCCACGAGCCCCTCGGATACCAGCCGCGCGATCACCGCGTGCCCGGCGCCGAACACGGCCGGGTCCTCCATCCGCACGCCGATCAGCGTGGTGATGTCGAAGAACCGCCGCCAGTTCAGCTCGGTCGTGGCGTCTCGCCAGTAGGCGAGCCGGTAGTGCTGGGACTCGAGCAGGCCGCTCATCGGCAGCCGCGACGTGCCCGGCCGCAGCGGGAGACAGTGGTCGAAGTAGTGCAGCACCGGCTCGCCGTCGGGTCCGCCGTCGGGCTCCACTCGCAGGTCGCCGAGCGAGTCTGGCACCGGCCCGCCCAGGATCGGCAGCAGCATCCGGCCGTCCTGCGCCGCCCAGTCGATGTCGAACCAGGTCGCGTACGGCGAGTCGCGGCCGTCTCTGAGCACCGACCACAGCTGCCTGTTCAGCGGCAGCTGATCGGGGATGGCCATATGATTCGGCACGATGTCCACGACGATGCCGAGCCCGTGGGAGCGGAACCGCTCGGCCATCGCGCGGAACCCGTCCTCCCCGCCGAGCTCGTTGCGGATCCGCGAGTGGTCGGTCACGTCGTACCCGTGCCGCGAACCTGGCACCGCCTCGAGTACCGGCGAGAGATAAACGTGCGTGACGCCGAGCGCCGCCAGGTATCCGGCCACCTCAGCCGCCTGGGCGAACCCGAAATCCGGCGTGAGCTGCAACCGGTAAGTCGAGACCGGGACCGTGCCAGCCGCCACATTCCCCCCGTCTGCTCGGTTTCTCTCTCCTGGACTTCCCACTAATGATTTTTCCGAACGTACGCAGCCGACTCCAGGCGGCCCCCTGCTTCGCCACGTGGGCTGGCGCGGAGGCATATTACGACGCCGTGTAGTCTCGTGGAGTGCCCGGCCTCCCGCAGGGCAGAAACGGTTGGTCTTATCCCAGGTGAGCGCGGTCAACGTCCGTTACGAGGCTGCCACTGACCAGCAGCGACAGCGCCTTCGAGCAAGCGCCACGGTGCGCGCGTACGTTGCGCTCTGCAAGCCGCGGATCGTCGAACTGCTGCTGATCACGGCGGTCCCGACGCTCTTCCTCGCCTACCGCGGGCTGCCCTCGCTGCTGGTGACGGTGGTGGTCGTCGTCGGCGGCGCGCTGGCGGCCGGCAGCGCCAACGCGCTGAACTGCTACATCGACAGGGACATCGATGAGGTGATGCGCCGGACGAGCGGCAGGCCGCTGGTCAGGCACACCGTGGCGCCGCGGTCGGCGCTCGTCTTCGGTGTGCTGCTCGGCGTGGTCGCCGTGGCGCTGTTCGCGGCGGCCACCAACCTGCTCGCCGCGGGGCTGACGCTGGCCGCCATCGCGTACTACGTGGTGATCTACACCATGCTGCTCAAGCGGCACACCTCCCAGTCCACGCTGTGGGGCGGGGTGTGCGGCGCGGCGCCGGTGCTCATCGCCTGGGCGGCGGCCACCGGGTCGCTGTCCTGGGCGGCCGCGCTGCTGTTCGCGGTCGTGTTCTTCTGGCAGCCGCCGCACTTCTGGGCGCTGGCCATCAAGTACCGGGAGGACTACCGGCGGGCCGGCATTCCGATGCTGCCGGTGGTCGCGCCGGTCCGCCGGGTGCTCGCCGAGTCAGTGGTGTACAGCTGGCTGATGGTCGCGGCGTCGCTCGCGCTGTGGCACTGGGCCGGACCGGTTTACGAGGCCGTCGCGGCGGTGGCGGGCGCCGTGTTCCTGGCCGAGGTGCACCGGCTGCACCGCGCGTCGCGCCGGGACGAGGCCGACGGCGGGGACCGGCTCGTCACAATGCGGCTGTTCCATCTGTCGCTGGTATACCTGACGGTGGTGTTCGCCGCCGTGGCGGCCGGCGCGCTGCTCCGCTAGCACGCCTTCCGGGGCAAAACTGGTTTCGGCAAAACTAGCGGAACCGGGTTGAACCGCTGGGGCCCGCGGTGCGTATAGCTAGATAGAGCAGGCCCGCGGGTAACAGAAATGACGCTCCCAACGTTGCGCCCGCGGGCCGCTCTTACTTCTCCTCTTCCCTGAGTCCGGCTAGACTCCGCGCCGTGATCGTGATCGTGGCCGGCGTCGCCGGCAGTGGCAAGACGACTATCGGAACGCAGCTCGCCAAGCGGCTGGGCTGGCGGTTCGCCGACGCCGATGGTTTCCATTCGGTGGCCAACGTGGCGAAGATGCGGGCCGGCATTCCGCTCACCGACGAGGACAGGGCGCCGTGGCTGCGCGCGATCACCAGCTGGATGGACGACATCGAGGCGCGGGGAGAGTCAGGGGTGATCACCTGCTCCGCGCTCAGGCGCCGCTACCGTGACGACCTGCTCTCCGGGCGGCCCGCCACGATGGTCTTCCTCGAGGTGAGCAAGGAAGACCTCGTCCAGCGGCTGAGCCACCGGTACGGACACTTCTTTCCCGAGAAGCTGCTGGACAGCCAGCTAGCCGCGTTCGAGCCGCCGGACCCGGACGAGCGCGTACTGACCCTGCCCGAGGACGGCGGCCCCGCACAGACGGTGGACGAGATCGTGACGCGGCTCGGGCTGGATCCGCAGCCGACGGCGTAGCCTGGTGGCGTGAAGCTGACGCTGGACCTGCACGACATCTACAACCATGGCGGCGAGATCGACCGCGCGCTGCAGCAGAAGTTCGACGAGGCCGCCGCGAAGAAGGCGCCGCTGCTGGAGATCATCCCCGGCAAGGGCTCCGGCCAGCTGAAAAAGCACGTGCTTCGCTTTCTCGAACGCAAGGACATCAAGCCGCTGTACCACCGGGTGGAGAAGGACTCCAAGAACTTCGGCCGCTTGTTCGTGCACTTCAGATGGTAAGCGAACGGGTATCGATCGAATCAGCGATGCCCACCCTTGGGAATTGCGGTTCTCCTAATCACCTAAGGCGGCCTAAGGCGGATCGCCTAACTCATTGTCACGCTCCGCGTCCGCCGGGCGACAAGATCGAGAACGCCTACTGGCTGTGTGATGAACGCTATCCGCCGGTAGAGTGGCTTCTTGTGGCGGGGCAAACAGTAGTTACGCATGACATACGGAATGACTTCTGGGTCGCGCCTGGGTAGCGCGGCCGGAGCTTACGGTCGCAAGTCTGCAAAAACAGGCTGGTCGCCTGCACGGGGGACGTTTACACATATTTCCGTGGTGGGCATGACCTAGTTCTTAGCAGTTGCTTCTAGGTAACGCTGGGTGGCCGATTCCCCGCTGGGCTACTAGCGAATAAGTACAGATTGCTTCAAGATGCCTATAGCTTGCTTGAAGCGAGTAGCTGGGCGGGAGGACACGAGGGTGGGTCAAGCTTCTGAAATCATTGAGTCGATGCTGCGCGCTGTACCGGCACGCCAGGAGCGTCTCGACGAGGACCAGATCGGCGCACTGCGCGAGCTGACGAGCTCGCTGGTCGCCGCGAAACCGGATGCGGCTGGGGAGTACGCGAGGTTTCTCGGCATCAAGCAACGCGGGCTCTGTCTGCCGGAGGCGGACCTCGCGAGCCGGGTGGGCGGCGCGACCGTGCTGGTCACCGGCGGAACGGGGTGCATCGGCTCGACGCTGATGGCCCAGCTCGCCGCCAGGGAACCCGGTCGGCTGATCAGCGTCAGCCGGGGCGTCACGGCGGGCTGGCCGCGGCAGGAGAACGCCGAATACCGGTACGCCGACGTGCGGGACCGCCGTGCGATCGACGAGCTCATCGCCGCCGTGCGGCCTGACCTCATCTTCCACGTCGCGGCGCAGCGGTCGCCCGCGCTCGCTGAGGTGGAGGTGCACCGCACGGTCACGACCAACGTGCTCGGCTCCCGTAACGTGCTCACGGCGGCCGCGGCCGCCCGTGTGCCGCAGGTGGTCGTCGCGTCCACCGGCAAGGCCCTGCGACCCTACTCGCCGGAGATGTACACGGCCTCCAAGCGGGCCGCTGAGTGGGTGGCGACCACGGTCGCGGCCGGCGGCGACATGCTCTGTTCGGCATCCAGGTTCACCCACGTGATCGACAACTCGATCGTCTACCAGCGGCTGCAGGGCTGGGCCGAGGACGACGGCCGGGGCGTGGTCCGGCTGCACAGCTCGACCATCGCGTTCTACGTCCAGTCCGCGCTCGAGTCGGCGCAGCTGCTGCTGCTCGCGCTGCTCGGCGCCCAGCGCGGCGAGTTCCGGGTGCACGCGATCACCGACCTCGGCTGGCCGGTCACCCTGATCGACGTCGCGGTCGGGGTGCTGGCGCACAAGGGCTCGCGGTCGCCGATCTACTTCAGCGGCTATGACCCTGGCTATGAGGAGGTGCCGTTTCCCGGCCTCTACGACCCGGCGACCGCGGGCGACGTGAGCCCGCTGCTCAACGCGTTCGAGACGGCGGCCGCGGTCGACTCACCCTGTCCCATGGTCGACGCGTTCCGGCTGGACATGGCGCCGGACCAGGTGGCGCCGAAGCTGCTCACGGCCCTGGAGACGGTGTGCGAGCGGACCGAGGACGCGGACACCGTGCGGCACGCGCTCGACGACCTCAGCTGGTCAGTGCTGGACGCCACCCTCGGCGCCGCGGCCCGGCCAGCGCTCACCCGGTCGGCGAAGCTCGTCGTTCAGCATGAGCACGCGATGACGCCGGTGCACCGCCGGGTGATGGAGGCGATCAAGGGCCACGCGAACGCCGAGCTTAGCGCGGCAGGCGACAGCCCGTTATAGGCCGCCGGCGGGTGTGGCCTGGCCGCCGGGGGAACGGTAAGGGCGGTCCGACCGGGCCGCCCTTACAGCTTGAGTCGGGCCGCGATCCCGTCGAGCATGCAGTCGACGCCGAACTCGAACCGCTCGTCCCGTGTCAGCGGCGAGTCGGGATCGACTCCTGACTCGAGGATGCGCACGAGGTGCGGATACTGCCCTGATTCCCTGATCCGGCGGCCGAACTCGGCGATGGACTCGTCGATCTCGCCCTCGGTCATGCCGGCGGTGGTCTCGGCCAGGCTCTCCCCCCAGCGGATCTCCTGGATCTCGCGTAGCGCCGCCCCCACCACGTAGGTCCCGAAGGTCGTCAGCACCCGCAGGGCGGTCACGATGTCCAGGCCGAGCCCGTCGAGCGTCTCCATCAGCCGTTCGGCGTTGCGCGCGTCGTTCGGCCCCGCCGGCGGCCCCGTGCCCAGGAAGTCGATGGCCCACGGATGCCGCAGCAGCGCGGCGCGCATGATGCCGGCGTATCCGCGCAGGTCCGCCCGCCAGTCCCCGGACGGTTCCGGCGCCAGCGCCTCGACCTGCACCCGCTCGAGCATCAGCCGGTGCAGTTCCTCCTTCGAGCTGACATACCAGTAGAGCGACATCGTGCCCACGTCGAGTTCGCGGGCGATCCGCCGCATGCTGACCGCCTCGGGGCCCTCGTCGTCAGCGATGGCGATCGCCGCGGCGACGATGTCCGCCACCTCGAGGCCGCGCGCCCGGCGCCCCGGCTGCCGCCCGTGTTCCCGGTGCCTGGTCACGTGGTCGGCGATCTGCCGCTCGCGGCGAAGTTCATGCCGGTCGCGGCGGTCGCGGAGGACATCGCCGAAAACCGGCCGCAGCGGCACGAAGAGGTCTTCTTCCGCGTCCTCGTCCACTGTTCGCTCCTTGCCGCCGGCGATAAAGCAGTTGCTTCTCGTACACCGTACTGCTAGCGTACGATGTACGAGAATAGTACACCGTACGATCCACGGGGAAGCGAATCGGAGAAACGATGAGTGAGACTCCCGCCATCGAGGCGGAAGGACTGGTCAAGCACTACGGGACGACGAAGGCGCTCGACGGCCTGGACCTGACGGTGGGCCAGCAAACCGTCTACGGCCTGCTCGGACCCAACGGCGCGGGGAAGACCACCGCGGTGCGCGTGCTCGCCACGCTGCTGCGCCCGGACGGCGGCCGGGCCAGGGTCGATGGCCACGACGTGGTGGCGGAGGCCGCCGTGGTGCGCCAGACCATCGGGCTCACCGGCCAGTACGCGGCGCTCGACGAATACCTCACCGGGCGGTCCAACCTGGTCATGATCGGCCGGCTGAGCAGGCTGACCACGCGGGCAGCCACGCGGCGCGCCGACGAGCTGCTGGAGCGGTTCGGCCTGGCGGAGGCCGCGACGAGGGCGGTCAAGACGTACTCAGGCGGCATGCGGCGGCGTCTCGACCTGGCGGCGAGCCTGATCGGGAACCCGAGCGTGCTGTTCCTTGACGAGCCGACCACCGGCCTCGACCCGACCGCCCGCGCGCTCATGTGGGACATCGTCAGGGAGCTCGTCGCGGACGGCACGACGCTGCTGCTGACCACGCAGTACCTGGACGAGGCCGACCAGCTGGCCGACAGGATCGCGGTCATCGACGGCGGCAGGGTCATCGCGGAGGGCACGCCGGCCGAGCTCAAGGCGTCCGTCGGCGGCCAGCGGGTGCTGCTCACGCTGGCCGAGGCGGGCGACGCCGCGGTCGCGGTCAAGGCGCTGCAGGCGTTCGCCACCGGCTCCATCGTCCCGAACGGCCGTGGTTCCGACCACGGGGACCGGCTCCTGGAGGTTCCCGTCATCGCCACGGACGGGCTAGCCACCGAGGTGCTCCGCGCGCTCGACGCCGCCGGCGTCGGGGTGAGCGACATCGCGGTGCGCAGCGCATCGCTCGACGACGTCTTCCGCACGCTCACCGCAGCGGAGGCGGCAGACGAAGACGAAGACAAGGCCGAACTAGCCGAGGAGGCCGCGGTATGACCGCAACAACGCTATCGGCCGCGGACCTGACCACGGGGCGCGGCTCGCCCGCCCAGTTCCTGAATGACGTCTGGGTGCTGACCAAGCGCAGCATCGCACGGATCCGGCGGGAGCCGGAGACACTGTCCGAGGTGACGATCCAGCCGGTCATGTTCGTGCTGATGTTCGCCTACGTGTTCGGCGGCGCCATCGCCCTCCCCGGCGGCGGGAACTACCACGAGTACCTGATCGGCGGCATGCTCGGCATGAGCCTGGCGCAGACCGCGCCGGGGACCGCGGTCGCGGTCGTCTCCGACATGTCCACCGGGCTGATCGACAGGTTCAGGTCGCTGCCCATGTCCCGTGCGGCGGTGCTCACCGCGCGCACGATCGCGGACCTGCTGACCCAGATGATCGGCGCCGCGGTGGTGGCCGGCGTCGGGCTCGCCATCGGCTGGCGGGTGCACACCGGCCCCGGCGACGTCATCGAGGCGTTCGCGCTCGCCCTGCTGTTCGGGTACGCGTTTACCTGGGCCGGCGTCTGCCTCGGCATGGTGCTGCGCAGCCCGGAGGCCGCGCAGCAGACCGGATTCATTATTTTCCTGCCGCTGACGTTCATCTCCAGCGCTTTCGTGCCGATCCAGGGCATGCCGGGCTGGCTCCAGCCGATAGCGGAATGGAACCCGATGTCCTCGCTCGCCGCCGCGTGCCGCCAGTTGTTCGGCAATCCGAACCCGGCGGCCCTTGTGGACGCGTGGCCGGCGCAGCACGCCGAACTGGCCGTGGTCTGCTGGTCGCTGGCGATGCTCGCGGTGTTCGCCCCGCTCGCCGTGCACCTCTACAGGAACAAGGGCCGGTAGAGGTGCTCAGTCGGGTGTGGCGCCCGACTGCGGGAGCTTGACGGTGCCGCGCGGCGCGGGGCGGGCCGATGGCGGCGGGACGACCGGGCCGATGTCGCCATCCGGCGCCTCGTCCAGGTCGGCGATGACCGGCGCGTGGTCGCTTGGCGCGGTGCCCTTGCGCGCCTTGCGGTCCACCCACGCCGCCTTGACCCGGGCGGCCACCGGGGCGCTGGCCAGGATCAGGTCGATGCGCATCCCGAAGTCCTGGTGGAACATGCCGGCCCGGTAGTCCCAGTACGTGAACACCCGGCTCTCCGGCCAGCGGTCCCGGACAACGTCGTGCAGGCCGAGCGCCTCAAGATCGGCGAGCGCGGCGCGCTCCGGCGGCGTCACGTGCGTCTGCCCAACATAGGCGGCCGGGTCGAACACGTCCGCGTCGGCCGGCGCGAGGTTCATGTCGCCGCAGACCAGTGCCGCTTCCGGACCCGCCGCCACGGCGTCCCTGAGCGCGGCGAGCCAGGCGAGCTTGTAGCGGTAGTGATCGGAATCCGGCGTCCTGCCGTTCGGCACGTAGACGGAATGCACGCGGATGCCGGCGCACGACGCGGAGACCGCTCTCGCCTCGGGCGCGGGGAAGCCGGGCTCGTCAGGCAGGCCGGTGCGCACATCGTCGAGCCCGGCCCTGGACAGGATCGCGACCCCGTTCCACTGGGGCTGCCCGTGCACGGCGAACTCATAGCCCCTGGTCGTGAGCTCGGTGCCGAGCAACTCGGTGAAAGCCTCGCGAGTGAGCTTGATCTCCTGCAGGCACACCACATCGGGCTGTCGTTCGTCGAGCCACGGCAACAGCCGCGAGACTCGCTGCTTGACCGAGTTGACGTTCCAGGTCGCTACCCGCACCCGTCCACAATAGCCAGCGCGTCACACTGACGCGTGTGTCGGCGATCTTGAGCGGCTCCGAGGGCGCCAGAGCGACAATAGGTCAGGAATCTTTCAGCGATTGCTCATCCGCTTAACGTGCTAATCCCCACGCCGACGAAGAGAGGCGTAACGAATGCGATTCCACTCGCGCGTGCACCGGTTTTACCTGGCTCCGGCTCTTGGCCTGGTGTTCGCCCTTGCGATAACTGCCTGCTCGAGCGGCGGCTCCAGCTCGAGTTCTACTGCGACCTCTGCCCCTGCCGCCACCACATCGGCAGCGACGGCGTCCTCGAGTGCGGCCGCGGGCGGTTCTGCCGTCGCGCAGATCACCGCCAATTGGGAGGCGTTCTTTAACCCCGCGACCCCGAACAGCAAGCGCGTCCAGTTGCTGGAGAACGGCTCGGAGTTCGCGTCCGCGATCAACGCGTTCTCGGCCAGCCCGCTTGCGCAGCAGGTGTCTTCCAAGGTCGATTCCGTGTCGGTGACCTCGGCCACCAAGGCCAACGTGAAGTATGACCTCACAGCGGCCGGCACGTCGGTGGCCACCGGGCAGACCGGGACCTCGGTCCTCCAGGACGGCGTGTGGAAGGTCGGCGACGAGGTCTTCTGTGGCCTGCTCAAGCAGGGCGCCTCGCTGCTGAACGTTTCGGTCCCCGCGGCATGCAACTCAGCAAGCTGAGCCTGCCGAGCGCGGGCGGCAGAGGCGGCGAACGCCACTGGGCCAACTCGGTCGCGCTCGCCGCGCTCTGCACGCTGCTTTTCCTGACATTCCTCGATAACACGATCGTCTCCGTCGGGCTCGGCAGCCTGCAGACCACCCTGCACGCCAGCGTCGCCGACCTGCAGTGGGTGGTCGGCGCCTACGCCCTCACGTTCGCGAGCATCATGCTGGCCTGCGGGATGATCGGCGACGAGCTCGGCCGTAAGAAGGTCATGCTGACCGGCGCCGGCGTGTTCTGCGCCGGCTCTATCCTCTGCGCGCTGGCGCCCAACGCCCAGGTCCTCATCGCCGGGCGGGCAATCATGGGCCTGGGCGCGGCGGCGAGCGAGCCGGGCACCCTTTCCGTGCTGCGGCACATCTACACCGACGACAGGGCCCGCGCCAGGGCGGTCGGCGTCTGGGCAGCCGTGTCCGGGCTGGCGCTCGCGCTCGGCCCGGTGATCGGCGGCGCCATCATCGGCGCCTGGAACTGGCGCGGCATCTTCTGGTTCAACCTGTTCTTCGGGCTGCTGGCGCTGCTCGTCGCCGCGGTCGTCGTGCCAGAGAGCTCGGACCCGCACGCCGCGCGGGTGGACACGACAGGCACGGTGCTCGGCGCGGGGGCGCTGGCCACCCTGGTGTTCGGGATTATCGACGCGGAGACGTCGAGCTTCGCCGCCACCGTGCCTGTGACGCTGTTCTGCGTCTCGGCGGTGCTCGCGGCGGCGTTCATCTGGTGGGAGCACCGGGCCGCGAGCCCGCTGCTCTACCCCCGGCTGTTCCGGCTGCGCTGGTTCACGGTGCCGAACGTCGTCGCGTTCTGCACCTACTTCTCGACGTTCGCGATCTTCTTCTTCACCGCGTTGTACCTGAACCAGGTCCTCGGCGCCTCGGGATACCGCATCGCGCTCGTCTTCGCGCCGATGACGGTGCTGATGATCGCCTCGTCGGTGCTCGCCGGCTACTGGACGGGCACCGCGGGGCCGCGATGGCCGATCATCATCGGGTGCGCGCTGTTCGGCGCCGGGCTATTGCTCGCGAACCCGCTGATCAGCACGCACCCCAACTACTTCCTGCTCGCTCTGGCCCTCGCGGCCGCTGGCATCGGCATCGGCATCACGGTCGTGCCGGTCACCTCCGCCGTCCTCGACGCGGTGCCGCCCGACCGGTCAGGCATGGCCGCCTCGGCCGCCAACACCAGCCGGGAGATCGGCGCCGTCACCGGCGTCGCCGTCCTCGGCGCACTCGTCTTCTCCCAGGTCAACGCCAGCCTCACCACCGGCCTGGTGCGGCTCGGCGTGCCCATCGGCTACAAGACGCTGATCCTCGAGTTCATCGAGACCGGCCAGGTCGTGGGCGTGAACATCAACAACTACCAGTCGAACCCCATAGTCGGCAAGGTGATCGGGGCAGCCTACGCGGCGTTCGGCGACGGCGTGCACCTGGCGCTCTACGTGACGGCCGGCCTGATGTTCTTCGCGGCGCTCCTCTCGCTCGTTACTCTGCGTAAGGAGCCTCAGACGCCTTGACAGATCCGGGCAGGTAAGCGACGATCAGGCACCGCAGAGCCGCGGCCGGGGCGTGCCACACGTGCAGTCACCCTTGTCGGGAGGCGCTAGCGCCTAGGCCCGATTTTGACGCACCGAGGTGGCCGCACCGGCCGCTCATCGTGGCAGTTACTCCTACGGGTCGATGAGGTCGCCGACGAGGTCGACGGTCTCGCGGACCGCGCCGTGCCGGCGTCGGATGACGTCCGCGATCAGCCCGGTCCACCCGGTCTGGTGGCTGGCGCCGAGTCCGGCGGCGTTGTCGCCGTGGTAGTACTCGTTGAAGTAGATGTTGTCCCGCCATCGCGGGTCGTGCTGCAGCCGGTCCACCCTGTCAGCCCGGCCTCGAGCGGATTCATCTAGGTATCAGATTTCGCCCTAAAAATCGGGCAAAACGGACGCTGGAGGGGCCGGAAGTGATACGAAGTCGCTTCGGGGTCAGTTAACTCACGCGGACGGCGGTCGCCCGCGGGGTGCGGGGACCGCCGACGGCGTGGGTGCTGGGTCAGGTGGTGATGTCGGGGTAGGGGAGCTTGAAGTGGGAGAGGCGCTGGGCGTACTCGAGCTGGAAGCCCAGGGGTTCGTCGTAGTCGCGCTCGAACATGGCGATGAACAGGGTCAGCGTCAGGAACGGGTGCGCGCCAAGCTCGAACAGCCCGGGGTAGTCGTGTGCCGCCAGGGCCTCCCGCTCGGCGTCGTCGAACTTCAGCCAGGTGCTGCACTCGTCGCCGTGCACGTTCAGGATCGCGTTGGCCCGCTCGGCCTCCCACCACTCGACGGTGCCGCGCGGGTCTTCCCGGTACCGCTCGACGAGCTCGGGGTCGCGGTCGACGGTGTACAGGAACTTGTTCAGCAGGTACTTGCTCACGCTCCCGCTCCCTTCGGGTACCAGGTGAAGTACGCCTCCATAGTGTGGAAGAGGTCGAGGGTGTCCGCGTAATCGGCCTTCTCGCCGGCGCCCGCCGCGCCCATCATCAGCATGAAGTCCAGGAAGCCGTGCGTGGCGTTGCCCGGCTCCCACAGGTTCTCCAGCGATACCTCGCCGAGCGCCTTCTCGATGTCGCCGTTGGCGATCCACTCCACGGCCTTCCTGTCGAACTCGGGGTCCGGGCCGTGCGGGCCGAACTGGCGGGGGCCGCCGAGCTCGAGCGACAGGTGGCCGGTCCCGATGATCGCTACCCGCTGGTCGCTCGGCCACGACTCGACGAGCTCACGGATCGCCTGGCCGAGCTGGACGAACCGCTTCGGCTGCGGAAGCGGCGGCGCGAAGATGTTCGTGTAGACCGGCACGATCGGCAGGTCGGCTTCCGGCCGCAGCGTGATCATCGGGCAGGTGACGCTGTGGTCGATGCGGAGCTCGTTGCTGAACGCGAGGTCGAATCCCGCGTCGAGGCCGTTGCGCAGGATGTGCGTGGACAGGTCCTCACTCCCGGTGAAGAACATCCGCGGCAGGCCGAACTCGCGCTCCTCGTTGTACCAGTTCGCGTTGTAGAACGGCGCGTTGCCGACGAGGAACTGCGGCATGTTGTCCAGCCAGAGCTGGTGGAAGTGGTCGCTCCCCACCAGGACGAGCACGTCCGGGTTGGCGCGGGTGAGGGTCTCGCGGAAGGCGGTGATCTTCGCGACCCACTCATCGGCGAACGGCGGTCGGTCGTCGCCGGTTGAGGTGCTGGCGCGGTAGTAGAACGGGTGATGCGTCGAGGCGATGACCGCTGCGACAGTTGCCATGGCGGCTCCCGGGTTACTCGGATTTGGGGGTTATATAAACAGCGTTGCGGTCGACGTGCATGTAGATGTCGTTCGCGATCGGCGTGCGCTGCTCCTCGGCCAGCTGGCCGAGGAGTCCCGCGGCGCGGGCGAGCAGGGCGAAGCCGCGCAGCAACTTGAGCGGCAGACCGAGGTCGGCGAGCACGGCGCCGCAGGTGCCCGCGCCGTTGAGCGGCAGCGTCCGGCCGAGGACCTGCGGGTGGACCCGGCCAATCGCCTCGAACAGTCGCAGGTGCGGGCCGCGGAGCCCCTCTTCTTCTGCGATCTCGATGAGCACCGGGGTGCGCGGGTCGCGGACCTTGTGCACCGGGTGGCCGAGGCCGGGGACGAACTTCTTCGCCGCCCGCGCCTGCTGGACGGCTGCCAGCGCGAGCTCGTCGTACCCGGCGTCGTCGGCGGGAATCTCGCCCGCTTCGGCGAGCACCCCGGCGAGGAACTGGCCGGCGTCCTCGGTCACGCCCAGGAACCGGGAGCCGCCGCCGAGCAGGCCCGCCGCGAGCGCGCCCTGAAGTGAGTCGGGGGCGCTCAGGTAGGTCAGCCGGGCCGCGATCGCGGTCGGCGTGAAGCCGTGGTCGGCGAGGGCGACGAGCACCGATTCGAAGACTCGCACCTCGGACTGGGTCGGGCGGCGCTGGGTGACCATCCACAGCGTCAGCTCGCCGAACCCCACCTTGCCCATCAGGTCATCGGCCAGGCTCTGGCCGAGCAGGGTGATCTTGTCGGCGTCCGAGGTGCCGAGCGAGGTGGGGTACTCCTGTGTCATACCCTGATCATCCTTCCTCGGTCGCCAGCCAGGCGCGGATCTCGTCGCCTTGCTCGTCAAGGTCCGGCGGCGCGAGCGGATAGCTGGCCGGCGTCTTCGAGAAGGTGACCGGGTGCCGCATCGAGGGCCTGGTGCGGTCTCCCGCGCCCGCGGTGACGATCGGGTCGAGGCCTATCTTCTGCGCGAACTCGACCCCCTTGTCCACGGTGTTGATCGGCCCGCACGGCACGCCGGCGGCGATGAGCACGTCGAACCACTCGCCCGCCGAACGGGCCGCGAGCTTCTCCGCCAGCAGCGGCTTGAGCTTGTCCCTGTTGGCGGTCCGGCCGGGATTCGTCGCGAACATGGGGTCATCGGGCAGCTCGGGCGCGCCGATCACGTCGCACAGCTTCCGGAACTGCGCGTCGTTGCCCGCGGTGACGATCAGCTCGCCGTCGCCGGTCGGCAGCGGCTCGTAGGGGAACAGGCTGGGATGCGAGTTGCCCATCCGGAACGGCACGACGCCGGCGGCCGCGAAGGCGCTGGTCTGATTCACCATGCCGGACATCGCCGACGCCATCAGGCTCGCCTCGAGGTGCTGGCCCTCGCCCGTCTCGTTCCTGTGGTTGAGCGCGGCGAGGATCGCGATCGTGGTGTGCAGCCCAGCGATCACGTCGAACGCCGAGATGCCCGCCCGGTACGGCGGCCCGTCCGGGTCCCCGGTGAGCGACATCAGCCCGGACATCGCCTGCACCATAAGGTCATAGCCCGGCAGGTCCTTGCCGCCGCCGCTGCCGAACCCGCTGATCGAGGCGTAGATGACAGCCGGATTGACCGCGCTCACCGAGTCGTAGTCCAGGCCGTACCTGGCCAGGCCGCCGGGCTTGAAGTTCTGCACGAACACGTCGGCGCGGCGGGCGAGTTCTCTGGCCAGGGCCAGGTCGTGGTCGTTCTTCAGGTCAAGCGCCACCGACCGCTTGTTCCTGTTGATAGCGAGGAAGTACGTGGAGACGCCATCGTCGGTGACCGGAGGCATCCAGGAGCGGGTGTCGTCACCGGCCGGGCTCTCCACCTTGATCACGTCCGCGCCCAGGTCGGCAAGCAGCATCGTGCAGTACGGTCCGGCCAGCACGCGAGAGAAGTCGGCGATGAGCAGCCCGGATAGCGGACCCGGGCGCCCGGCACGGTCAGGATCGGTCATGCAGTGCCCCTCTGTCTGGCCCTGTTATGAAGATGGTGTCCGCATAACGGACAAATGTCCGTCTGCCGAGTATGGTTATACCCTCTGACGGCTGTCAAGACGCGCTGCCTGCCGTCGTGACCTGCGGAACACCCTGGCAGGCGGCCCAGTCGGCGCTGATCGCGCCCGCCGTCTGGAGCAGCAGCGGCAGGTGCTGACCGGTGAGGACTTCGAGCGGAGTCTCCGCGGCGTGCGAGTTGACGTTGAGCGCGGCGATCACCCGGCCGTCGCCGTCCCGCAGCGGCACGGCGACCGACCTGATGCCAGGCGCCAGCTGCTCGTCGGTGAGCGCCCAGCCGCGCGCCCGCACCTCGCGCAGCGCGGCGGCGCGCTCACTGGCGTCC
>NZ_JBARCR010000796.1:0-5962 GCF_049794275.1 Trebonia sp. | reverse complement strand
CCTGAAGCGGCTGCTGGCGGCGCGGCACGCCGGCGACCGCGAGGCCTACTCGGCCGCCAAGGCGGCGTTCGTGGCGAACGCCCTCGCCGGGCACGCCGGCTGAGCCGCCCCGGCGGCTTCCCCGCGGAGCCATCCGGGCAAGCCCGGCGCGTCAGCGGGCCACCGTCGGACGGAACCGATAAAGTAGCAATACCGGGCTGGCGTGATCACGGCGTCGGCCGCCTTCCCCCGGTATCCGGTCGTAGGACAACCGCGCCGCGCTTGCGTTTCGCCAGCGCACGGGCGGCGCGAAGCGTGCCTTAGGAGGCGGTTGGTTCATGTCGGCACCCGCGACGGCCTCGCCCGAGGGGAACCTTCCGTACGCTCACCTGCACGTGCACACCGAGTACTCGATGCTGGACGGCGCGGCGCGGTTCAAGGACCTGTTCAAAGAGGTCAAGGCGCTGGGCATGACGCACGTGGCGATGACCGACCACGGCAACCTGTTCGGCGCCGCCGAGTTCTACCGGCAGGCCATGGACGCCGGCATCACCCCGGTCATCGGCATCGAGGCGTACGTCGCCCCGGAGCGCCGCGACAATCCCGGCAAGATCTTGTGGGGCCAGCCGCACCAGAAGAAGGACGACGTCGCCGCGTCCGGCGCCTACGTGCACAAGACGATCTGGGCCCAGAACAAGGAGGGCCTGCTCAACCTCTTCAAGATCTCGTCGCGGTCGTTCGCCGAAGGCTGGCTCACCAAGTGGGCCCGCCCGGACAAGGAGCTCATCAGCGAGTACGCCGGCGGCCTGATGGCGTCCACCGGCTGCCCGTCGGGTGAGGTGCAGACCAGGCTGCGGCTTGGCCAGCAGGAAGAAGCGCTCAAGGCCGCCGCCGAGTGGCGCGACATCTTCGGCGCGGAGAACTATTTCCTCGAGCTGATGGACCACGGCCTCGAGATTGAGACGCGGGTCCGCGACGGCCTGCTCGACATCGCGAAGAAGCTGAACATCCCGCCCGTCGTCACCAACGACTCCCACTACACGAGGCAGGCCGACGCCCAGGCGCAGGAACTGCTGCTGTGCATCCAGACCGGCACCAACATGGCCGACGAGGGCCGGTTCAAGTTCGACGGCACCGGCTACTACATCAAGCCGGCCAGCGAGATGTACGCGATCAGCAACAGCGACGTCTGGCAGGAGGGGTGCCGCAACTCCCAGCTGCTCATCGCCGACCGGGTCGACCCCGCCGGGATGTTCGAGTTCAAGAACCTGATGCCCAGGTTCCCGATCCCCGACGGCTACGACTCCGAGGACGCGCTGTTCGCGGACGCGGTCTGGCAGGGCATGGCCAAGCGGTACCCCAGCGGGTACGACGAGCAGCGCCGCGCGCAGGCCGAGTACGAGATCTCGATCATCTGCCAGATGGGCTTTCCCGCCTACTTCCTCGTCGTCGCCGACTTCATCAACTGGGCGAAGAACAACGGCGTGGCGGTCGGCCCTGGCCGCGGCAGCGCCGCGGGCAGCATCGTCGCCTACTCGATGGGCATCACCGACCTGGACCCGCTGGACCACGGGCTGATCTTCGAGCGGTTCCTGAACCCCGAGCGAATCTCGATGCCCGACATCGACATCGACTTCGACGAGCGCGGCCGGGCGGACGTCATCAGGTACGTCACCCAGAAGTACGGCAGCGACAAGGTCGCGCAGATCATCACCTACGGCACGATCAAGGCGAAGGCCGCCATCAAGGACTCGACGCGGGTCCTCGGGTTCCCCTACGCCCTCGGCGACCGGATCACCAAGGCGTTCCCGCCCGCGGTCATGGGCAAGGACATCCCGCTGTCCGGCATCTTCGACGAGAGCCAGGACCGCTACAACGAGGCCGGCGAGCTGCGGAACCTCTACCAGACCGAGCCAGAGGTCAAGCAGATCATCGACACCGCCAGGGGCATCGAGGGGCTGATCCGCCAGCCCGGCGTGCACGCGGCCGGGGTGATCATGTCCGCGGAGCCGCTGACCGACCACATCCCGGTGTGGACCAGGTATCCCGACCGCGCGGTCATCACGCAGTTCGACTACCCGACCTGCGAGAGCCTTGGCCTGCTGAAGATGGACTTCCTCGGCCTGCGGAACCTGACGATCATGTCCGACGCGGTGAAGGCGATCGAGCAGAACCGCGGCATCACGATCGACCTGCTCGGCCTGCCGCTGACCGACCAGCCCACCTACGACCTGCTGTCCCGCGGCGACACCCTCGGGGTCTTCCAGTTCGATGGCTCGGGGTACCGGACGCTGCTGCGGCTGCTGAAGCCGGACAACTTCGAGGACATCTCCGCGCTCGGCGCGCTGTACCGGCCCGGCCCGATGGGCGTCAACTCGCACACCAACTACGCCCTGCGCAAGAACGGCCTGCAGCAGATCACCCCGATCCATCCCGAGCTCGAAGAGCCGCTGCGGGAGGTGCTCGAGCCGACCTTCGGCCTGGTCGTCTACCAGGAGCAGGTGCAGAAGGCCGCCCAGGTGCTGGCCGGGTACACGCTGGGACAGGCCGACCTGCTCCGGCGCGCGATGGGCAAGAAGAAGAAGGAGATCCTGGACAAGGAGTTCGGCCCGTTCCGTGACGGCTGCCGGGCGCGCGGCTACTCCGACGCGGCGATCAAGGCGGTGTGGGACGTGCTCGTCCCGTTCGCCGGCTACGCGTTCAACAAGGCGCACTCCGCCGCCTACGGCCTGGTCTCCTACTGGACCGCCTACCTGAAGGCGAACTACCCGGCCGAGTACATGGCGGCCGTCCTCACGTCCGTCGGCGACGACAAGGACAAGTCCGCGCTCTACCTCAGCGAGTGCCGCCGGATGGGCGTGAAGGTGCTGCCGCCGGACGTGAACGCCTCCGTGGCGACGTTCACCGCGGTCGGCGCCGACGTCCGGTTCGGCCTCGCGGCGATCCGCAACGTCGGGATCAACGTGGTCGACGCGATCATCGCGGCGCGCAAGTCCAAGGGCGAGTTCACCAGCTTCGCCGACTTCCTGCGCAAGGTCCCCGCCCTGGTATGCAACAAGCGCGTCATAGAAAGCCTGGTCAAGGCCGGCGCGTTCGACTCGTTCGCGCATCCGCGCAAGGGCCTGGTGCTGATCCACGAGCAGGCGGTCGACTCGGTCATCGACCTCAAGCGGAACGAGGCGATCGGCCAGGACTCGCTGTTCGGCGGCGACGAGGAGGCCGAGGCGGCGTTCGAGGTCGCGATCCCCGACTTGGAGTGGGACAAGAAGACCAGGCTGAACTTCGAGCGGGAGATGCTCGGCCTGTACGTCTCCGACCACCCATTGTTCGGCGTCGAGCACATCCTGGCCCGCGACGCCGACATCGTGCTGGCCGAGCTGATGTCCGCGGGTGACGCCGACGCGGGCGAGGAGGATCGCCCCGCCATGCCGTCACCGCCGCCGGGGGGCCGCAACGAGGGCCAGATCGTCAAGATCGGCGGCATCTTGTCCGGCGTCACCCGCAAGGTCACCAAGCAGGGCAACCAGTGGGCCACCGCGACCCTCGAGGACCTCGGCGGCGCGATCGAGGTGCTGTTCTTCCCGCAGACCTACCAGCTCTACGCCACCGCGATCGCCGAAGACGCGATCGTCGTGGTCAAGGGCCGGGTGGACCGCCGCGACGACGTGCCGAAGCTGATCGCCATGGACATGACGATCCCCGACCTGACGGCCGCGGAGGGGAACCTCCCTTTCGTGGTGTCGCTCCCGGTCACCCGCTGCGTCCCGCCGGTGGTCGAGCAGCTCCGTGAGGTGCTTCGCACCCACCCGGGCCCGACCGAGGTGCACCTGCGGCTGCGCGGCAACCAGACAACGACCGTGGTCCGCCTCGACGACAAGCTGCGCGTCACCGCGTCGCCCGCGCTGCACGCGGACCTCAAGCAACTCCTCGGCCCCGCCTGCATCGCCAGCTAGGGGCGGGGCGCGGGGCTTGGTGGTGTTTACCGCGTCAGTCGGCGCCCGGGGCGGGCACCGAACGACGCGGCGTCACACCACCGGCGCCCCGCGCTTCCCTCAGTCATCGGGCGTCCCTCGCGTTAAGTCCTCGTTATTGGCGGTGTGGCCCACAGCGTCAATAGATTCGCGCCCGTGGGCCACACCGCCAATTCGCGCCTGCCGCGCGGAAGGGCGGCGCCCCGTCTGACTCTATGAAGGTGGTCGATGGCCCATTGACCACCTTCTATGGCGGACGATGGTCCATCGACCGCGTTCGGCGCGCCCGGCCTGGGATCAGGTGGCCGTTAGGTTGCGGCGGATTCGGGTGAGGGCCGCTACGAGGGCCGTCCGCTCCGCGGGGCCGAAGCCCGCGAGGGCGCGCTCGGTTAGGCGGTGTGTTTCCTCGTCGATGACCTTCTCCAGCTCACGGCCGCGGTCGGTGAGCGTGAGCCGCACCAGGCGGCGGTCGGTCGGATGCGGTTCCCGCCGTAGCAGGCCGGCGGCCGCCATCCGGGTGGCCGCCCGGGTTACCGTCGGCGTCGACAGGCCGAGGCGCCTGGCGATCTCGCCGGGGGACAGGCCGTCCTCGCGCCACAGGCAGCGCAGCACGAACTGCTGGCCCTCGTAGACGCCGTGCCGGGCGAAAGCGGTGGCCGCGGCGTGGGCGAGCGCGTGCTTCGCCGACCAGAAGGCGGTCTGGAAGTCGTCGCCGACTTCGGCTATCGCGGCGTCGCCGCCAGAGGCCGGGGCTTCCGTGCTAGTTCTCTCTGACATGGCACGCCAAGCGTACGTCGGCGAATTCAGCGGAGCACCTACCCATTATTCGTTAGCCGGCTTATGATTGAGCTATTGCCCGGCTAACGAATAGGAGCCTAGTCGATGAAGCTAGGGATAGTGTTCGGCGACTTCTCCTGGCCGGTGCCGGCCAGCGAGCTCGGCGGGATGATCTCCCGGCTGGGCCGCCAGGCCGACGAGGCAGGAGTCGACAGCCTGTGGGTGATGGACCACTTCTTCCAGATCCGGCTCACCGGCCTGCCGCCGGAGTCGCCGATGCTGGAGTCGTACGCCACGCTGGGCGTGCTGGCGGGGCAGACCACGCGGATCAAGCTCGGCACGCTGGTGACGTCGGTCGCCTACCGGCACCCGGGCGTGCTGGTCAAGACGGTCACCACGCTGGACGTGCTCAGCGGCGGGCGGATGTACCTCGGCGTCGGCGCGGGCGCACCGTGGAACGTGCCGCCGCAGGGCCCGGGCACGGCGTGGGAGGCCGAGGGCCTCGGCATCCCGTTCCCGCCGCTCGCCGACCGCTTCGAGATGCTCGAGGAACTGCTCCAGGTCGCGAACCAGATGTGGGCCGGCGACCAGTCGCCGCATGAGGGCAAGCACTACCAGCTCGTCCGCCCGCTCAACTCGCCCAACTCGGTGCAGCGCCCGCGCCCGCCGATCCTCGTCGCCGGCGGCGGCGAGCGCAAGACGCTGCGGTTCGTCGCGCGGTACGCGGACGCCTGCCACCTGCTCGACGCGCCAGGCAGCGAGTTCGGCCACGACATCCGGCACAAGCTCGACGTCCTGCGCGGGCACTGCGCCGCGGCCGGCCGGGACTACGACGAGATCGAGAAGACCGTCGGCACCAGGGCCGACCTCGAAGACGACCTCGACAAGGGGCTCGGCGAGGCGCTCGTCAGGCTGCGCGAGCTGGCAGACCTCGGCTTCGACCACGCCATCCTAGGGCGGCGCGGTCCGTGGACCGAGGAGAGCATCGCGGCACTCGCTTCGATCCTGCCCGAGGTTCACGCGCTGGGCGCGGGCCCCGGCCGGTGACCTGCTACCGGGAGAGCTGGTCGAACAGCCTCCGGTACCGCTGAATCAGCAGCCGCAGCTGCTCGGTGTCGGGGCCGTCAGCCGCCTGCCGGTCCCCGTCGGGGGCCGCGGCACCGGGCGCGGTGCCGCCGCTGTCGGCGTACTGCGTGCCGTCCGGCATGCCGTCACGGTCCCACACGTCGCGCAAC
>NZ_JBARCR010000795.1:0-8087 GCF_049794275.1 Trebonia sp. | reverse complement strand
CGGACAGCGTGCCGCTTGCCCCCAGGTGCAGGCGGGTCGGTGAGTAGCCGGGCGGCGGCCAGGACTCGAAGTCGCGCCACTCGCCGGCGCCCATCACGTGGAGCCGCACCGGGGGCCGCGGCGGCGGCTCGACGCCGCGGGCGTACGCCAGCCCGAATTCCACGGCCTCCCGCACCGGGGTGCCGTCCATCGACAGGTGCGTCCACGGCCCGACAGTCAGCCGGGCCGGCCGGCCGAGGGACTGCAGCACCTGGAAGTCGCGCAGCTGGCCGGGCAGGAAGATGTCGTACCAGCCGCCGATCGAGCTGACCGGCACGGTCACCTGCGCGACGCTGTCCCGGTGGTCAAGCGGCGCCCAGTACGGGTCGTCCGCGTCGTGGGCGAGGATGTTCTGCACGTACTCCACGCGGTGCCCGGCGGCGGCCACGTCGGCGCGGCCGAGCGGGACCGTGCGCAGCGCCCGCAGGTTCTTCCTGGCCGCGGTGACCTGCCGCAGCAGCGCGCCAGGGCGCTCCTGCGCGTCGACCATGATCCCCCAGCCGAACGGCGTCTCGAGAGAGAACCCGTCAGGCCGGAAGAACTCCAGGGTGAGCGCCGAGTCGGTCACGTCCGGGATCATCGCCTTGACCTCCGGCGGGAGCTGGTCGGCCACCGCCCACTGGACGTAGCCGAGGTAGCTGGCGCCGAAGAGCACGATCGCGTCGCCGAACCACGGCTGCTTCCTGACCCATTCCAGGGTCGCCAGCCCGTCGTCCCGCTCGTCCCGCATCGGCCGGAACGTCCCGCCCGACCCGAAAGTCCCGCGCACCGACTGCATCAGCACCTGGAACCCGCGCTCGGCGAGCGGCCTGGCCATGGCGGCGCCGACCAGCCGGCCGCGCCCGTAGGGGGTGCGCAGCAGCGCGACGGGGAGCCCGTCGCCGCCGGCCCGCGGCGCCCACCGGTCGGCGATCAGCACCACCCCGTCGGGCATCGGCACGCGCAGGCCACGCTGGACGACTACGTCACGCGTCAGCGGGTCATCGAGGTGCAGGACGCGCTGGATGAACTCGCTGCCCAGGTTCACGCAGCTAGCGTACGCGGCCGACCGCGCGCGCGTAATCCCGCGACAGGCGGAAAAGAACGCACCATGCGACAGCCCCTCGACGGCATCACCGTGGTCGCGCTCGAGCAGGCGGTGGCCGCGCCGTTCGCCACCCGGCAGCTCGCCGACCTGGGCGCCCGGGTGATCAAGGTCGAGCGGCCGCCGGCCGGCGACTTCGCGCGCGGCTACGACCGCACCGTGCACGGCCAGTCCAGCTACTTCGTCTGGCTGAACCGGGGCAAGGAAAGCGTGGTCCTCGACGTCAAGGACGCCGCCGACCGGGCGCTGCTTGACGCGATGATCAGCCGCGCCGACGTGTTCGTGCAGAACCTGGTCCCCGGTGCGGCCGAGCGGCTGGGGCTGGACGCGGCCACCGTCCGGGCGGCGCTGCCGCGGCTGATCCACTGCTCGATCTCCGGCTACGGCGACGGCGGCCCTTACGGCGCGAAGAAGGCCTACGACCTGCTGGTGCAGTGCGAGACCGGGCTGATCATGTCGACCGGCACCCCGGAGACGCCGTCCAAGACCGGCTTCTCCGTCGCCGACCTCTCGACCGGGATGTACGCCTACAGCGGCATCCTGGCCGCGCTGTACGACAGGGAGCGGACCGGCGCTGGCGCGACGCTGCGCGTCGCCATGCTCGACGCGCTCGGCGAGCTGATGATGCAGCCCGCCTATTTCTCCAGGTACGGCGGCGAGCCGCCGCGAAGAACCGGGGCACGGCATCCGTCGATCTCGCCGTACGGCCCGTTCCGCGTCGCCGACGGTGCTGTCTTTTTCGGTATCCAGAACGAGCGCGAGTGGCTCGCCTTCTGCCGCCTCATCATGCGGCGGCCCGGCCTGGCTGCGGACCCTCGCTTCGCGAGCAACACCGACCGGGTCGCGCACCACGACGAGCTGACCGCCGTGATCGAGGAGTCGTTCGCGGGCCGCACCGCCGACGAGGTCAGCGACGCGCTCGAGGCGGCCGGGATCGCCAGCGCCCGGCTGCGCACCCCCGAGGAGCTCACCCGCCATCCGCAGCTGCGCGCCCGCGACCGCTGGCGGACCGTCAGCACGCCGGGCGGCGAGATCGACGCGCTGCTGCCGCCCGTCGAGGTGGCCGGCCAGGACCCCGTGCTCGGCCCGGTGCCGGGCCTCGGCGAGCACACCACGGCGATCCGTGCGGAGTTCGGGGCCTAGACTTCGCGCGCCGCGCTTGGGAAGGTAGTCGGACATATTACGACATCGGCAAGGGAGACGGTCGCCCATGGCAACGGAGATTCACGCTGAGCACGTCGGCAGCATGCTGCGGCAGCCCTGGCTGCTCGAGGCCCGCGCCGCCTACCGGGCGGGGAGCAGCACAGAAGGGGACCTGCGGGCGGCGGAAGACCGCGCCGCCGGCGAGAACATCGACATTCAGCGCTCGGCGGGGATCACCGTGTTCACCGATGGCGAGGCCAGGCGGACCAACTGGATGACCGGCATCCTGGAGTCGATCGGCGGGATGAGCCAGATCGAGACGCCCGCCGTGACCTGGCACCGCGAGGACGGCGGGATCCCGCCGGAGGAAGAGACCGATTTCGTGATGACCGCGGCCAGCTCGAAGGTGTTCCAGAAGGACCACCTGACCGCGGTCGAGGCGGCGTTCATGGCATCCCGGGTCCCCGGCCAGTTCAAGATCACCATGATGTCCGCGGCGATGGGCGGCATGACCTGGCGTCCCGAGGTCAGCGAGGACGCCTACCCCGACCCGGCGGAGCTCGTCGCCGACCTCGTCGCGCTGCAGATCGCGGAGATCGCCGAGCTCGCCGGGCTCGGCGCGCACTGGGTGCAGCTCGACTCGCTGTCGTATAACCAGGTGTTCGACGACGAGTTCCGCGCCGCGACGCAGAACACGCTCGATCCGGCGGTCATCCTCGACGCGTCGGTCGCCGCCGACGCGGACATCGTGCGGAGCGTGAAGGACGCGAACCCGGACCTCACCGTCGGGATGCACATCTGCCGCGGCAACAACCGCAGCGCGTACATGGCGAAGGGCAGCTACGAGCCGGTGGCGGAGAAGCTGTTCGGCACCGTCCCCGTCGACAGGTTCCTGCTCGAGTACGACACCGACCGCGCCGGGGGCTTCGAGCCGCTGCGGTTCGTCCGGCCCGGCGCGGTGGTCGTGCTCGGCCTGGTCTCGTCCAAGACGCCGGTCCTGGAGTCGCAGGACGAGCTGCGGCGCCGGATCGACGAGGCGGCGCGGTACGTGCCGCTGGAGAACCTCGCCCTCAGCCCGCAGTGCGGGTTCGCCTCCACCTCAGCGGGCAACGTGCTGACCCCCGACCAGCAGAAGCGCAAGCTGGCGCTGGTCGTCGACACCGCGGAGCGGGTCTGGGGCTGACGGGCCGGGCGCGTGCCGCCGCTCGCGCCCGGCCGCGGTCACTAGGATGGCGCGATGGGTCGCAGAAACCACCGTCCCGCATCGGGGCCCTTTCGCGAATCGTTCGACGGCGCCCTTGATGAGCTGTGGGCGACCATCGCGTCGGGCGACGTGCTGCACGCCGAAGTCCAGACCTCCGTGTTCGCGTCCATGGCGCTCATGGCAGACGGCGCCGAGGCCGTCGGGCCTGAGAAGTTCGCCGACGCGGTGCTCGACTCGGCCATCCGGGACCAGCTCACGCCAGAGAGTGCCGCGTTCTGCCGGCTCGTCGTGTCGCTTGGCACGCCCGTGCTCAAACGGGAGGCGAGCCGGAGACTCAAGGAGCACACCGACGACGGCGTCTATCCGCCCGACTGGGTCGCTGCCGCGGGACGGCCGGCGCCCCGCAGCGCGTGGCGAAGTTACGACGTCTTCGGCGACCTGGAGTACATCGTCGTCACGTTCGGCTATGGAGAGGCCGAGCACGCGATCCTAGTGGGGATCGACATGACCACCACCCGGCCCGCCGTCATCTTCCTGACCGTGAGCGATGACACGGACAAGCTGATCGAGATCGTCCGCGACCGGCCGTTCGAACGCTTCGGAGAGATCACGCTCGCCGAAGCGCGGCGTCGCGTGGAGCAACCGCTGGCCAGCGCCGACGCGGACCTGGATCTAGAGACCAACGAGTCCTCGTTCACGGTCCTGCCAGTCGTGCGGTCCCGCGTCCGCCGGCTCCCGGCGGACGCGGATTTCACCGCCGTCGAGTACACGGCCGCCGACCGCGCCGCCGCCGTGGCCGATTTCCTGCGCGGCCCGGATGCCGGCTCCGCTGGTCCGATTGAGGAGGCGCGATTCTGGGCCGAGGTGCTCACCGGGTACAGCAGCCGTGTTCCGGACGAGCCGCCCGGTCAGGTGGGCCCGGACAAGCTGGGCGAGATGCTGCTGTCGCACGTCGTGCGGACCTTCACGCTGACGGACTCACACCGTGCGGGCCTGGCGCCCGCGGTCACCGCGTGGGTCCGGTGGGCGGCCGGCCGTCAGGGGCTTGACGAGGCGGCGACCGCGCGCGTGCTCGAGCACCTGCCGAAGGTCCTTGAGCACTTCGGCTCCGCGTATGACGACCCGGATAGCGCCGTGGCGCGCACATACGTCCGCGACCTCGCCGCGAGCGACGCCGACGCGGCGTGGCTGACGGACTGCCGGGACCGGCGGCAGCTCGCCGTGCCACCAGCCGGGGCCGGTGCCCTTGGCGGCGATCCCCTCGACGCCAGCGATCAGGAGCACCGGACCGTGATCGCGCTCGCCGAGTTCGGGATGTGCGACACCGGCGGAGCACCACGCGAGGATTTCCGGCGGGCGGTGCAGCGCGTTATCGAGGAACTATGGCACGACGACCCGCCCGCGACGTGGCAGCGGGCCAAGAAGTTGCTCGCCACGGGCATGGCCCCGCATGACGTCATTCACGCGATAGCCCGCTAACGGCGCACGATCTTCTCGTACGGGCGGGTGCGGCTGACGGGTATCAGTAGAGGCCGACGATCTCGCCGTTCTCGTCGAGGTCGATGCTGATCGCGGCGGGCTTGCTCGCCAGGCCCGGCATGGTGTTCATGTTGCCGCAGATCGGGTACACGAAGCCGGCGCCGACCGAGGCGCGGACCTCGCGGACCGGCAGCCGGAACCCGGTCGGCGCGCCCTTCAGGTTCGCGTCGGCGGACAGCGAGTACTGGGTCTTGGCGATGCAGACCGGCAAGTTGCCGAAGCCGTTCTTCTCGTACCCGTCGAGCTGCTTCGACGCCAGCGGAGTGTAGTCCACGCCGTCGGCGCCGTAGATCTTGGTCGCGAGGGTCTCGATCTTCTCGCGCAGCGTCGCCTCGGACGGGTAGATGTGGTGGAACGAGTTCGGCTGGGCCGCGACCTCGGCGACCGCCTCGGCGAGCTCGGCCGCGCCCCGGCCGCCGTCGACGAAGTGCGTGCAGACCGCCGACCTGATGCCCATCGAGGCGGCCAGTTCCTGGATGGCGGCGTGCTCGGAGGGGAAGTCGCTGGGCATCGCGTTGATCGCGACCACCGGCTCGACGCCGTGCGCCCGCACGTTCTCCAGCTGCTTGCGCAGGTTGGCCGCGCCGGTCAGCACGTCGTCCGGGTTCTCCTTGAGCATCTCCTCGGGCAGCGGACGGCCGGCCACCACCCTGTACTTGCCGGAGTGCGACTTCAGCGCGCGCACCGTGGCGACGACCACCGCGGCGTCCGGCTTCAGCCCGGAGACGCGGCACTTGATGTTGAAGAACCGCTCGGCGCCCATGTCGGCGCCGAACCCGGCCTCGGTGACCAGGAACTCGCCGGTGTGGATGCCGATCAGGTCGGCCACCACGCTCGAGTTGCCGTGCGCGATGTTGCCGAACGGCCCCGCGTGCACGAACACCGGCGTGTTCTCCAGCGTCTGGAGCAGATTCGGCTTGAGCGCCTCGCGCATGATCACCGCCGCGGCGCCGCCCGCCTTCAGCTGCTCGGCGGTGACCGGCTCGCCGGACTTGGTGTAGCCGACGACGATGCGGCCGAGCCGCTCGCGCATGTCCCTGAGCGACCTGGACAGGGCGAGGACCGCCATCACCTCGGACGCGGCGGTGATGTCGAAGGCGGCCTGCCGCGGCACGCCGTCGCCGGACCCGCCGAGACCGATCACGATGTTGCGCAGCGCCCGGTCGTTGACGTCGAGCACCCGCCGCCAGGTGATCTGGTTCAGGTCGAGGCCGAACTCGTTGCCCATGTACAGGCTGTTGTCCACCATCGCCGCGATCTGGTTGTTGGCCGCGGTGACCGCGTGCATGTCGCCGGTGAGGTGCAGGTTCAGCAGCTCGAACGGGACCGCCTGGCTGTAGCCGCCGCCGGCCGCGCCGCCCTTGATGCCGAACGTCGGGCCCATGCTCGCCTGGCGGATCGCGATCGTGGCCTTCCTGCCGATGTGCCGGAACGCCATGCCGAGGCCGATCGTCGTAGTGGTCTTCCCCTCCCCCAGCGGCGTCGGGGTGATCGCCGTGACGACGACGTACTTCGCTTTCGGCCGGTCGGCGAGCTCGTCGATGGCTCTCAGGTCGATCTTGGCGACGTGCTCACCGTGGGGTTCGGTCAGCCAGGGCGGGATACCGACGTCTTCGGCGATTTCCGAGATTGGCTTGAGCGTAGCCTGACGTGCGATCTCGAGCGCGGTGGGCATGGCCATGGCAGAGGGACCTCCGGCCGTTGTGACGGCTTTCCTTAGGCGATTGTTTCTCTGCAACCTGGCTGGTCCCATGGGGCGCGAGCCAAAAACGCCCGGCGGGATTCTGCGGCCCCGGATATTGCGCTTCCGCAGCAGGCGAACCTTTGCGCGAAGCCACTATCCGTTCAGAATGATATTAGTAATTCCGCACAAAGAGCTATCCTGAACGGGCCCGCGGTCACTCCGTTTCCGTCGGCTGGGCCCCGTAGAGCTGCGGCGCGGGAACCCGCTCCACTGGCGAGAAACCGACCTGCAGCACCACCTGCGGCACCTCGTTGTAGAAGGTCGGCCACGGCCAGCGCCGCTGAACCTGATCTTGATCCTCGCGTTCGAGGGACTGGGTGAGGAACGACGCGGTCACCCCGTAACTGGACGGCACCCGGTCGGGCGGATGGAGCGGGTGAAAGTCCGACAGCCGGTACTTGAGCGACGAGCGGTACCGCTCGCCGCGCCCGGTCCCTGAGGACATCGAGTACCTGGTCCCGGTGAGCAGCGCGTGCTGCAGCGCCTGCCCGGCGCGCAGCCAGTCAAGCGGCCGGTCGTCGTCGGTGGACAGCGTCATCAGCTGCATATCGCGGCTGGCCAGTTCCCCGCCGCGGACCGTCGCGCGCAAGATCGCCTTCTGCTCGCGCGGGTGCAGTATCCGCAGCCAGCCGTGCTCCTCCGCGGCGGCGTTCTCCATTTCCACCAGCAACGGAAGCGGCACCTGCTGTGCCGCGTAGTCCCCGGGATTGATGTGCTGCAGCCACATCGCCTCGTAGAGTTCCTGGATGCCGGCGGTGGGCGGGTCGATGCGGTCAGGCATGATCTCGACGGAAGCGACGAGGACGCGTGTGGCGGTCAGGTGATCGATCAGCGGGGATCCCTGATCGAGGCCGGGCAGCATCCAGACCGACAGCTCGCGGCCGGCCACCCGGATCGAGAGCCGCAGGTTGTACAGGGCCGCGCCGCAGCTGATCGCGACCTCACGCGGCGAGATGTCGTGTGGGACCCGGCCCGCGTCGGCGTACAGTTCCACGCTGTTCCGCGCCTCGCCCGCCAGCACGACTTCCCAGGGTCGCTTGTCGAAGATGGATGGCGCGCTTTGCACCGCTTCGATGATCCGCGCCAAATCGGGATGCCATGGCATGCCAGCCCCCTGTTCGCCCGCCACTCAATCCTAACTGCCAGGCTCCCCGAAACCGGGTGCGGACGCCAGCGGCAAATGTCACGCGCCCGGCACCTGGGCCAGTTCGACGAGGGCGTGCAGGCTAGCGGCCGCGTCCAGGGCGGACAGCCCGGAGATGGCGACGAGCACCACGGCCGCGCCGACCAGCAGCATGCGGGTGCGCGGCGGCGGCCCGAGCAGCGCAGCCACC
>NZ_JBARCR010000794.1:0-5421 GCF_049794275.1 Trebonia sp. | reverse complement strand
CGAGCAGGCGCTGCGGCTGGCCGTTGGCGTCCAGGACGGGTGCCCCGGCAGAGTCGCAGACGACCGACATCCCGCCGAGCCAGGTCGCGTAGGGAGAACCGCTGGCGAACGGCCAGCGGCCGCTGATGCGGTAACCGCCCTCGGCCTTGACCGCCTTGCCGCCTAGCCGGCCGAGGCTCATCGCGAGGATCAGCCGGCCGCCCCCGCGCAGCCGGAAGCGCTCGAAACGCTCGGGATCGAGGAACGTCAGCCCCACGCCCGACTGGATGAACGCCATCCATCCGACCGACGCGTTGATCCGCGCGAGCTCCTCGATCAACCGCAGCCACTCGACCGGATCGGCCTCGAGACCGCCGACCTCGCGCGGCAGCATCGCCTTGAAGACGCCGGCGTCGTAGAGCGCCTCGACCAGCGGCGGCGGAATGCTCCCCTGCTCAAGAGCCGCCGCGTGCTCGCGGATCAGCGGCTCCAGGCGGTGCGCGATGTCGACGAGCGAGACGTCTTCGGCTAGACCGGCCACGACGGGAAGTTAGCACAGTCATGGGATGTCCAGCGCTCATGGCGATATCTCCGGCTACTCCTCCCGGAGTATCCGCGGAGCCGCCCGCATCCGTGCTGGGCAGGCAGAAGACGCTCTCCGCGGACGACGACCGCGGGCCGCCTGGCGGGGCAGCATCGGTGGCATGGCAACGATATTTTCCGCGATCGGCCAGGCCGACGACAGCAATGACGGCCGCGACCGACGATCGTTCCTGCTCACGCGAGCGCAGCCGGCGATGGCGGGCCTGATCGACGGTTCGCTGTCGACGCTCGCCCCGATCTTCGCCATCGCCCTCGCCACGCATCAGCCGCACGACGCGTTCCTCGCAGGGTTGGCGACCGCGATCGGTGCCGGCGTCAGCATGGCCTTCTCAGAAGGGCTGTCCGACACCGGCGACCTGACGGGGCGCGGGCGCCCGCACCTGCGCGGCGCGATCACCGGCGGCGGCACATTCCTCGGCGGCATCCTGCACACGCTGCCGTTCCTCATCCCCCAGTACCGGTCGGCCGTGTTGCTCGCGCTCGCGGTGATCGTGGTGGAACTCGTGGCGCTCGCCTGGATTCGCCGACGGTTCTTCGGCGGCGGCTTCCTCAGCTCGCTCGTCTCGGTCACGCTCGGCGGGGTGATCATCACCGCGGTCAGCGCAGCGCTAGGTGCACTCAGATGACCGCAGCCGGCGCCGGCCGGTTCCAGGACGCCAGCCGGGCTCTATCCGGCGCGGAGGGTGGGTGGTGAGTGGCTGTGCAGCACCTGGCCGTCGGGTCCGTAAGCCGTCGTGGTGCCGTTGGGATGCAGGACGAGCCGCCAGCCGCGGCGGTGGATGCACACGTCGTGGTGGAACTGGCACAGCAGCACGCACTCACTCACGGAAGTCTTCCCGCCGTCGGCCTTGTGCTGAAGATGATGCACGTCGCACCAGGCGGCCGGTCTCCCGCACCGCGGCCAGGCGCAGCCGCGGTCGCGGAGCAGGACGGCGCGGCGGATGCTGGCCGGGATGGAGTCGGAGTAGCCGATGTCCAGCGGCAGCGACGGGGTGCTGTAGGGCGGCGCGAGGAGGGTGGTGCGGAGCCAGCCGGCGATGCCGGCCGGGCCGGAGACGAAGTCGATGGCGAGCCGGGCGATCGCGTACCGCAGCGCCTGCATCGCGTCGGGGGTGAACCGCTGGCGGGCCCGCAGCCGGGCGCGGGACGCGGCCAGGGGTCCGCCTCCTCCTGTGCCCCACGAGCGGTGACTGCTGTCGTTGTCCAGGCTTGCATCGTCATCGTCATCGTCATCGTCATCGTCGCCAGCGGGGTCTGCTCCGTCGAGGGTGATGCTAGCCGCGGCCAGAGCCAGCGCGATGATCTTGTCGACCACCCGCATGTCCGCGTGCCCGGTCACCACCGGGGTGGTCCGCGCGTCGCAGGCGGCCGCCTCCGCGTCCTTGCCCAGCAGGTACCCCGTTTCCCCGGCTGTGCCGCGCAGCCACACCTCCTCCGCCTCCGGCGCGCCGGGGCGCTGCCGCAGCTCCGGGAACGGGATGTGCACCGCCACATGGGTGTCCGCGCCCGCCCGGTCCGGCACCATCTTCGCCCCGATCAGCAGCTCACAACCCTGCAGCAGCGCGTCGTGGAACCGCTGCCCCTCGGTGCGGACATCCTCCAGGCCGGCCTTCTTGCCCAGCGCCTCCAAGACGGCTTGGACGGCGGCGGCGCATTCCGGGGTGAGGTTCCCGCGGATCACGCCGGCGCCCTGGAACGTGGTCCCGACCTGCACGTACCGGTCGTCGAACCCGTCATCATCGGCGTCGGGCCGGGAGGAGCGCCATTTCTGCTCCGCCACCGCGGCGATGATCCGCAAGTCATCCCTGGAGGCGCCCGCTGCCGCGGCCTGCACCAGGATCTTGATGGTCTCCGCGCGCAGCTCCGCGGGGAGCTTCTTCGTCCACTCGGCGATCGCCATCGCCCAGGACTTGGAGATGTCCTTGGCGGCCAGGGCGGCAGCCATCTCGGGGTGGTCGCGCAGCAGCCGCATCTGCCGCATCTCGACCCTGGCGTCCTGGCGGGTCATGTCGGTCATTGCCATCAGCCACGCGGCGGAGTTGCCGTACCCGTCGCAGTCATGCGCGTCGGCGGCGTCGAACCGGGCCAGAACCAGCGCATGTGCGGCGGTGAACTTCGCCTGCACCGCAGCCAGCGACCGCAGCACCGATCCGCACGCGGCGGCGTCCAGCTCGCCGGCGCCCGGGCCGTTGAGGTAGTCCAGGCCGGCGTTCATCATCCGCAGCGCATCGGCGACGCTCATCCCGGCCACCTCCTCCCGGTGCTGCCGCTGGTTAACCCATCGTCCGCGCCGTTCGTGTGGCCTGCTGCCAGCATAGCACAGGTGTTCTAGATATACAACGAGTAGCATCAAGATCTTCTACGGGTTTCGCACGCCGATGGCAGTCATGGTCTATGAATGGGAGAGCCCCGGGCGGCCCGATGGCGCGCCCAGGTGCTCGGCCAGCCACGGCCCGGTCGCGCTGCCCGGGGTCCGCGCGACGTCCGCCGGCGTCCCCGCCGCCAGGATGTGCCCGCCGTCCGGGCCACCGCCGGGACCCATGTCGATCAGGTAGTCGGCCGCGGCGAGCAGGTCCAGATCGTGGTCGATGACGATGATCGTGGCTCCGGCCGCGAGCAGCCGGTCGAACACGCCGACCAGCGTCGCCACGTCGAGCGGGTGCAGGCCCGTGGACGGCTCGTCGAACACGTACAGCACGCCGCGCTGGCTGCTGCGCAGCCGGGAAGCGATCCGCAGCCGCTGCGACTCGCCTCCGGACAGGGACGGCGTGGGCTCTCCCAGCCGCAGGTAACCCAGCCCGACCTCGCTGACCGGCCGCAGCGCGGCGGCGACCGGGACCTGGCCGGCGAACCGCTCCAGGGCTTCGTCCACGCTCAAGCCGAGCACGTCCGCGATGGTCAGGCCGTCGACCCGGACGCCCAGGGTGGCGTCGTTGAAGCGGGCGCCGTGACACGTCGGGCACTCTTCGGTGATGTCAGGCAGGTACTGGACGTCGAGGTCGACATGGCCGAGCCCGCGGCAGGTCGGGCACTGCCCCTCCCGGGTGTTGAACGAGAAATGCCCCGGCTTCCAGCGCCTGCGCCGGGCGTACGGGGAGTCGGCGAACAGGCGGCGGATCTCGTCGAACGTCCCGGAGTAGGTCGCGGGTGTCGACCGCGCGTTCTGGCCGATCGGCGAGGCGTCGACCTGGACGACCTGGCGGATGCCGCCGAGGTCAAGGCGGCGGACGTGCCCGGGCAGCGGGGACCCGGTCAGCAGCGCCTTGGCGGCCGGGATGAGGCTGTCCAGGACCAGGGCGGTCTTCCCCGCCCCGGACGGCCCGGCCAGGGCGGTCAGCCGCTGCAGCGGGAAGGCGGCGGTGACGTCGTGCAGGTTGTACAGGTCCGCAATTTCCAGGGTGATCTGCCCGCCGGGACCGGGGTGGGCCGGCGGACGGTCCCGGGTCACGGCCGCGGCGCCGGCCAGGAACGGGCCCATGATCGAGAGCGGGTCGCGCTCCAGCTCGCCGGGCCGTCCCTGGGCGATCACCGTGCCGCCCTTGGCGCCGGCCGCCGGGCCGAGCTCGATGATCCAGTCGGCGCTCCTGACGACCTCCCGCTCGTGCTCCACCACCACCACGGAATTGCCGTTCCCCGCCAGGGCCGTGATCGTCTTGAGCAGCCCCTGGACGTTGCTCGGGTGCAGCCCGACCGACGGCTCGTCCAGCACGTAGAGCATGCCCGTCGTGCTGGCGCGCACCGTGGAGGTGAGCTCGATCCGCTGCCGTTCCCCCGTCGACAGCGAGGCGCCGGCCCGGTCCAGGGTCAGGTAGGCCAGTCCGACGTCGAGCAGCGGCGTCAGCCTGCCGTCCAGTTCGGCCAGCAGGCCGGTCGTCACCCGGGACAGCTCAGCGGGCAGGCCCGCGGCCAGGCCGGCCATGAATCCCTGCAGCTCGCCCAGGCTGAGCGCGCTGATCTCGGCGAGGTTGCGGCCGCCGAGCTGCGACGTCAGCGCCTCGGGCCGCAGCCGCGTGCCGTGGCACACCGAGCACACCCGGGTGACGACGAAACGCTGCACCAGGCGGCGGGTGCGCTCATTGTCGCTGCGCAGCGACCGTTCCACCGCGGTGACCGCGTTGTCGTAGTTGACCGACAGCGTGACGCTCCGCGCGTTCCGGCCCGAGCTCAGCGTCACCTGCCGCTTGACCGGCTCACCGTGCAGCACGATGTCACGCTCGTGATCGGTCAGCGACCGGTACGGCACGTCCAGCCTGACCCCGAGCTCGCCCGCGGCGTACATCGACAGCCGCCGGCCGCCGGAGTTCCACGGCAGCACCGCGCCTTCGGCGATCGTCTTGTCCTGATCGGGAACCAGGGTGGCCACGTCGACTTCGGACCGCACGCCCAGGCCCTGGCAGGCCGGGCACGCGCCGTAAGAGTTGAAGGCGAAGGACTCGGCGCTGGGATGGACGAAACGCGCGCCGCATACGGGGCAGGTGATCTCCTCGCTGAATGCCGCGATCGACGGTCCGACCATGTGGCCGTTCGGGCACAGGTGCGAGCCTAGCCGCGACATCGTCAGGCGCAGCACATTAAGCACCTCGGACATGGTGCCGACCGTGCTGCGCGGCCCTGGTATCGGCGGGCGCTGCCGCAGGGCCAGCGCGGGCGGCAGGTGCTCGATCCTGTCGACGTCCGGCCGCTGGGCCTGGGTCAGTCGCCGGCGGCTGTAGGTGCTCAGGCCCTCGAGGAACCGGTGCAGACCCTCCGCGTACAGGGTGCCCATGGCCAGCGATGTCTTGCCCGATCCGGACACCCCGACCACCGCGACCGTCCGCCACAGCGGGACGTCGACGTCGA
>NZ_JBARCR010000793.1:0-6156 GCF_049794275.1 Trebonia sp. | reverse complement strand
CGTGCGCCCCCCCCGGACAGGTCATCGGCATGAGACGGCTGGTAGAGGCCTAGGTCTCGGAGCTCTTCCAGGTCGCGCCCAAACTGATATCCGTCTACGGGAGAGATGCTAGTCAGCGCATCCCAGTACAACAGCGCCTGCCAAAGCACGGAGCGTGGCGGTTGCACGAACGGGTAGTACATCATTTTCGTTGTCTGCAAAGGGCCCCCTTGATTGAGATCGATCTACCCTTACTTTGCGCCCACAAATCCGGTGCCCCGACAGAATGGTTAGCTAGCTCAGGCGAATACAGTGATGTGGCCGCACTCTTCTGCCGTGATCTGCGCTTTGGACTGTCGCGGATCTGTTGGCGGACGAGTGTCGCGCATCACCCGACGGAGGACATGCTCAGTCGTTCAGTGCCGGTGAGAACTTCTCTACGGTTTCAAGGGCGCGCGAAGCGCGCCGCGCGGGCTGATCACCGCGCATACAGAAGCGCCACGCGAGGTCGGCACCTGGCCGAGCGCGGCGCACTACTGTCTGTATTCGGCTGGCGTCCCCTCGGGACCCTGACGCGCGCCTGGGCGCCGGCCCTGCCGCTCTTAGGCCCTGGCCGGGCCACGGCGGCGGCCGTCGCGCTCTGGACTCCCGGTTACGGCCTCACGGACTTACCGCCAGGTCGGTGCCGGGCGGGCGGTGCTGCAAGCGGGGCCATCCCTCCGGGCGCCCTGATCCTGAAGCCCTGCGAGTTCGCCGTCAAGGGCGCTCCCTCCGGTCGCGTCTACGATGGCGCAAGCGCCACCCTTGAGCGGCGCCCTCGACAGGGATTCAGGGGCAGCCATCGGAGGGATGGCCAGGTCCGAGCGCTGTTGACGCCCTGCCTCGCCACGGCGGAGGCCGAGGACCAGGACGCAGGAGGTGTAGAACAGGTCGCGGGCCGTCCTTGGCCTTCTAGAGAAGTCGCATTGCATCGTACAAGCCCCGTGGCTCGCGGCCCTGACGCGCCAGCCGTTATCGGGTCGTTTCGGACGCGCGTCAGATGTTCTCTCCACGCCGGTCGTGGCAAACTGGCGACCATGGCCTTTCATGAGAACTTCTGGGTAGTAACCGGGACAGCGGCGCCAGTTATAGCACTGGCCAACATCGTGGCGATCGGCGACTTCTGGAGCCTACGTGACACCTTCATAGCAGCAATATCCCACCCAAATGAAGAGCTCGCTAGGGCGGGCATTAGAAAAGCATACGTGATCTATACTGTAGCTACTGTCAATATGGTCATACAAGCTGCCATGATATACGCCGCACTCCAAAGCTTGTCAGAAGGAAGGAACTATACTTCTCCCTGGAAAGCTTCCATTGCCGAAAGTTTGGGAATACTCGCATGTCTATATTCAGCCCTTGTGACTGCTCGATGGAAAGATTTGGGGCGGCGTATGCTAGATGAACTGAGGCACAGCAATTCAGGTAGAGCGCGTACGATTTCCAGGGTGGCACGACATAATACCCTCGTCACTCCTAATAACCGTCATCGTCGGCCTCGCTGGTACCAGCAGAACGCTTTGGCAAGGGAAAAAATGCGGGTAAGCAGCGTTCCGCGACCTAGACGTAAGCCCTATATGGCCTCAAGATCTGCTGCTGATCGGGATTAACATTTCCCGGGAGCCGCCGCCGTTGTAACCACGTCGATTTGCCAAGTTTCTAGCCTTGAGTAGATGTAGCTTGGGTGCGGTAGTTCAGCCGTAGCAGACCTAGGCCGACGTAAAGTGACTGCCATCAGCCAGCTAACCTGAATCAATGGCTGTACTGACCACACCGCAACTGGTTTGTACGTCGGTACTCGCCCCTTCCTGCCCGAAGGATCATCTCAAGGATGAGCGGGACCGATCGCTGTGCCCGTCTGTAGCCGTTTCCTGTAGCAACCGTCCCGGTCGATCCCGATCGGCAGTGGGTCAACAGTCAGAGAAATCCCACGTCAGGCACTATGCCGGACGTATTGGCCGGATCTTCTAAGCAGCGGGTCGCGGGTTCGAATCCTGCCGGGCGCACAGAGCTCAGAGGCTATCTAGGACCTTCGGCGTGGTGTCCGGGGAGCCAAAATGGGAGCCACCCGCCGGACTAGTCTCTCGGCGGAGGGCGTTCGTGACTCTGCATGCTCGGGGAAGACCTGGCGGAGACTTATTCGCGCGCAGGCTAAGCCCAGGCCGCTGCGATATCATGGGATATCACTAGGGAGGGCCGCGATGACAGACATGCTGATCCGCGACGTGCCCGATGACGTCATCGCGGCACTGGACACCCATGCCCGCCGGCTGGGACTCTCGCGCAGCGAGTACGTGCGCCGCAGGCTCGCCCAGGACGCGGCGGTTTCCGACTCCCCGGTCAGGACCGGGGACCTGGCACGCTTCGCCCGCACCTTCGGCGACCTGGCCGACCCGGACGTAATGTCACAGGCCTGGCAGTGACCACGTGGCTGATTGATAAATCCGCCCTGGTCCGTCTCGCCGCCAGTCCGGATGCCGCCGAGTGGGCCAGCCGGATCGAGCGCGGAATGGTGCGCATCACCACCGTCACACGGCTCGAAATCGGTTACTCGGCCCGCTCGGGACAAGATCTACGGTCGGGCTTGCGCCGCCCGTCTCGGCGATGCCGGTGGAATACCTCACCCCGGCGATCGAGGACCGGGCCGTCGAAGTCCTCACCTTGCTCGCTGACCGGGGCCAGCACCGCGCACCGTCGGTGCCGGATCTCATCATCGCCGCTACGGCCGAGCTCGCCGGGCTTACGGTCCTCCATTTCGACAAGGACTTCGACCTGATCGCCAGCATCACCGGGCAGCCCGCCGAACGACTGAACGCACACTGATGAATCGGCTGCCAAGATTCCCATCCGCCTGAAACTGACCCCGGTTCACCGCGCACTCCAGTGCAGGTGTGGACCGTGTCGGCGGCCATCCGGGTAATTCCCCATATTCTCCTGTTCCCGGGCAGGCCGGGACGTCACCCGGGCACAGGCTACCGCCAGCGCCGGGCGACCGGCGTTCTTGTTCCTCCTCCTTGCGGTAGAGGGTTCTCGCCCTGGGCTAGCTTGCTTTCCTGATGAGGGTCTTCGCGGCTTCGCCGGTGCCTGCCCGCAGGGTTCCGGCGGCCTGGTCCCAGGTGAGCGTGATCTGGTGCCCGCGCAGGTAGCCGATCATTTCCTCTGGGCTGATCGCGGGCCTGACGTCTGTCCCGCGGCGAGTGCGGCGCCTTCACCGCTCCCCGGCTTGCTCTGTTCTGGTCAGCAGCAGGTGCAAGGCGGGCAGGACCTGATGGGTGAACTCCTCGAGCGAACGACGCCCTAGGTGCGCGACGGGTCGCTGAAGCACAAGGAAGACATCGTCGACGGCCTGGAAAACGCGCCGGAGGCGTTCTCGGCATGCTGGACGGCAAGAACTTCGTCAAGCTCCTCGTCCCGGTGAGCTGAGCGCGTCAGCGGCCGACCTGAGCTCGCCTGTCCGGGGTGCCCATGCGGGGTAAGAAACCCGCATGGGCACGGTTGAGACTGACGCGGCGAGCTTTCCCGGACCTTCGCAGCGGCCGGAAATCATCGTCGGCCTGCTCGCGTCGCCGGGAGCGGCTTCAGAGCTGACGGAGAGCCTGCTGCCGGAGATCGCTGACCGGCTGCCCGAGCAGCTGCCGGGGGTGCGGTGGCGAATTGAATTCGTCTCCGACCGGCTGGTCCAGCCGCCGACCGACTTGGCCGAGTTGATCTCGGCGGGGCGCCGGATGCTCCTGGACCGCGGCTGGCACCTCGCGGTATGCGTCACCGACCTCCCGCTGCAGACCGCGCGGCGGCCGGTGATCGCCCATGTCAGCACCACGCACGGCGTCGCGGTCCTGTCCATGCCCGCGCTCGGCCCGGTCTCGGTGCACAAGCGCACAGCGGACACTATCGTCCGGCTGATCGGGCACATGCTCGGCGACATCGCGCTGGCGGCGGACGCCGGGCAGCGCCGCACGCTCGCTGACGCGGTAACCCGGCGCATGCGTGAACTGGGCACGCGGATAGAGCACGGAGAAGACGGCGTGGGCTTTGCCGCGCGGGTCGTCAGCGGCAACATCTGGCTGCTACTCGGCATGCTGCGCGCTAACCGGCCGTGGCGGCTCGCGCTGCGGCTCATGCGCGCCCTCGCCGCCGCGTTCGCGGCCGGGGTGTTCGCGCTGGTGACAAGCGATATCTGGCGGCTCGCCTACTATCTCGGGCCGGTGCGGCTCACCGTCATCGCGCTCGGCTCGGTAGCCGGCATCACCGTGACGATCATGGTCACCACCGGCCTGTGGGAGCGCAGCCCCCATCCGGCCGCACGCGAACAGGTCATCTTGTTCAACATCGTCACGACGGCCACGGTGGGCATCGGCGTGGTCGTGCTGTACCTCGCCCTCTTCATCATCATGCTCGCCTCGGCGCTGCTCCTCGTGCCAGGAGACCTTCTTAGCATCCAGCTCGGCCACCCCGCTGGCGCGGCGGATCAGGTCAGGCTCGCCTGGCTGGCCACCTCGATCGCGACACTCGGCGGCGCGCTCGGCGCCGCGCTGGAGAGCCGTGAGACCGTGCGCGAGGCCGCGTACACCTATCAGCCGGATACACGGCTGGCCGCTGCCCCGCCCGAGCAGGCACCGCACCCTTGAGCACGATCGCCGCCGGGGCGCCGTCCCTGAGGCCGCGCGACCGTGTGACTAACTGAACGGGGGATGCGGCCCAGGCGCCAGCCCCGGCAGTATTCCTGGGTGAGGACAGATTCCTGGGTGAGGACAGATTCCTGGGAGAGGACAGATTCCTGGGTGAGGGCAGGAGGCATCGGCGGACGGAGGCGATGATTTTCGGCACCGGCGAGATCGCCGTCCCGGCCCCCGCCCCATGAGCCTGGCGCTCCGGCGCAGCCAGCGGGCCACCCAGATCAGCGCCGCGGCACGGACGATCACCCAGCGCGCGCCAGTGACCCTGACCCTGGCGCGGCACCGGGCCCAGCCAACGGCCGCGACCATAATCCGGCTGACCGCCTGCGCGGTCTTCGCCTACCTGATCGCCTTGCCGGTGCCGGAAACCTCGCCTCCCGTGCTGGCACCGCTGACGGCGCTGCTCGTCCTCCAGGTCAGCATCTACCAGACGCTTTACAGCGCGGTGCGCAGAGTCGCCGCTGTGGTGACAGGCGTCCTGATAGCGCTCGGGCTGTCCAGATGGATCGGGTTCACGTGGTGGAGTCTCGGGCTCACGATCACGCTCGGGCTGGCCGTGGGGTACGCGCTGCGGCTGCGCGAGGCCGTCCTCGAGGTCCCGATCAGCGCGATGCTCATCCTGTCGGTCGGCAGCAAGGCAGCGGCGACCAGCAGGATAACCGAGACATTGATCGGCACGGCCGCGGGGCTGATCGCCGGGTTGGTCCTCACGGCGCCGCAGGTAGAGCCGGCCGAGGAAGCGATCGCGGACCTCGCTCGCACGATGGCCGACCTGCTCGACCGGATGGCGGCCGGGCTGAACGACGGATCCATAGACGACTCAGCGCTCGCCTGGCTCGACCAGGCTCGCGCCCTCGGCAACGAGATCACGAGGGTGGACGTGGCACTTCAGCAGGCCGAGGAGAGCACCACGCTCAACCCGCGCAGCATGCGGCTGCCATACAGCACGGTGACACTGCGACAGAGCCTGGAAACCCTGGAGCACTCGGCGATCACGGTCCGCATCCTTGCCCGGTCACTCGTCGATACCACCCGGCTGGCTGGTGACGACAACCCCGTCAACGATCCGGATGTGCGCCGCCGGCTCGCCGACACACTGCGGGAACTATCCGCCGCCGTGCGGACCTACGGTAGCCTCGCGACCGAGTTGGACCCGCGCCGTCACGACGCGCTGAAGGCTGAGCTGGAACGCCATCTGGCCGCGGCGCACGACCAGCAAGACCGTCTCAGCGAGCTGTTGGCGACCGCCCCGGCGGCCCGCCCAGTCGGATGGCCGTTGCGGGGCGAGGTGATCAGCCATCTCGACCGGCTCAGGTCCGAGCTTGAGGCGGGCGTGCCGGATGGCAGCGCCCAGCGGCGGCGTTACCGTCCCCGGCGCTGGCCGCGGCTGCGCGGGCAGCGAGTGCCGACCGCGTTTCGCCGACTCATGAGGCAAAAGGGCCGACGGGTCGTGAGGTAACAG
>NZ_JBARCR010000792.1:0-3860 GCF_049794275.1 Trebonia sp. | reverse complement strand
CGTCCCGGAGATATCGCAGCTCAAGTGGAGAGTGGACGCCTATCGTGACCTCGGTGATGGCGTCCGTGAGGTCGCGGCGCCAGCGCGCCCGGTTCCGGCCGGCCAGCGCGGCGGTGATCCGGTCCGGTGTGCTCAGCCGGCGCTGGCACGCCTTGATCGCCCAGGCAACCGCGTCCTCGGCGGTCCGTGATACATCCGCCAGGTCCAGGACCGTTTCCTCAAGCGTGGTCTGCGGCGGCAGCCGCGCCGGATGCCGTGCTCCCGGCAGCCGCGACGAGTAATGCAGCATCAGGCCTGGAATGATCAACGAGCCTGACTGTGCGGGAACGCTCACGTGGATCGATGCTGACGGTTCGTCGGAGAGCCTCCATGCTTCCGCGGCGGTGGCATGACTCAGGACCGCGTTCTCCCCCGCCCGCAGTATCGCACCCCAGAGCAGGGAGGCCCGTGGGACGGGACCGCTGAAGGTGACGAACACGCCCCGGTACAGTCGCTGCCATCGTCCCGACTCCACACGCGCCGCGATCGCGTGCCGCGACAATCCTCCATCGATGGCCTGTTCGCGTGTCAGGACACCCTGCTGCCGCTCCAGGCAAACAGCGAGTGACAGCGAATTGTAATCGACCACATACTTATTGTGATATACGCGGGCGCAGACCTGAAGCGTTTTCGTTAGCTCTGAAAGTTTGGCCGGTCATGGGCGGTCAAACTTTCAGAGCTACTCGCGGTGGGACTGCTGGGGTTAGCCGCGGCCGTATTTGGATTCGGCTTGCCAGAAGAAGATGACGCCGAGGACGAAGAAGCCGAGGCCCCAGCCGACCGCGGCGAGCCAGAGGTCGTTGTTGGTGATGACGGCGTGGCAGTAGGCCTGGAGTATGGCGTTCGGCACCACCTGGTGATGGCCGATCACCGTGTAGCCATCCACCACCTTGGTACCGGTCGGGAGCGGCAGATATCTGCCGCCGAGCACCACGCTGCTGCCGCCGGTGTCTTTGTGGAAAAGCGAGCAATAGGCCGCGCTGTACGGCTGGTTCCCTGGCGAGTTCTGCCGGTAGGTCGTCATCAGCGCCACGCGGACCAGCGAAATGTAGACCGCCGGCGGGTTCAGCGACAGCAGCTTGATGCCCCAATTGGGCACCGCCGCCGGCAGCGTCGTGACCATGTACATGACGCCGCAGAAGTACCGGGTGATGCGCAGGATGAACGGGATCAGCTCGCTGACGTCCGCCAGGCTGCCGCCCAGGCGGGCGACGATCAGCGCCGCCCCGATGTTGAACGCCGTCTGCAGCAGCACGACGGGGAGCAGCAGGAACCAGTACACGGTCAGCGGTTCCCCGCTGACCAGCATGACCGGGATCAGCACTATAAACCCGACCAGCATCTGCTGCAGTTCCACGATCACGTAGGCCAGCGGCAGCGCGGCGCGCGGGAAGTACAGGGCGCGGATCAGCTGAAGGTTGGCGCGCATCACGTTCGAGCCGGTGACAATCGACCGCTCGGTGAACGCGAACACGAACACGCCGGCGAGCAGGAACGCGGGGTAGTGCTGGACGCCGCGCGAGGCCTCGAAGAGGATGCCGAAGATCAGGTAATACACGCCCGCGTTCAGCAGCGGGGTGAGCACCTGCCAGAGCTGTCCGAGCTTCGCCTCGGTGTACATCGAGACGTTCCGCGCGGTGGCGTAGCCGATGATGAAGTGCCGGCGCTGCCACAGCATCGCCAGGTACGCCGACAGCGACGGGCGGGCCCCGGAGAGCTTCAGGCCGTGCTGCGCCGCGAGTTCCCCCAGCGGCTGGTCAGGGACTCGCGGCGCCTCGGGCACGACGACCGCGCCGGACTCAAGCCGTCCAGGGGCGCTGAGCTGCCCGCGTCGTCCGCTGTTCTCCACGGTCGGGAAGTCTATTGGACGTCTGCCGGAAACCGCGCATCAAGCGGAGGCGCTGGCAGTCACGACGGGCCCGTTCTGAATAACGATTTAAAGACCGGACTCCGCGGTGCGGATCAGGATCCTGCGGCACTCCTCGTGGCGCATGACCTCATCGGGAGCGGCGGCCCTGATCTCGTTCAGCTCCACGGTGGACAGCGACACGTTGCAGCCCTCGCACTTACCGCGCCGCAGCATCGCGGCGGCGCGGCCGCCGACCTGCCCGCGCACCCTGTCGTACAGCGCCAGCAGCTCGTCGGGGACGCCGGACGCGACCGAGGTGCGGGCATCGCCGGCCTTGGACTCGTGGTCCGCGATGTCGGCCAGGGCGGCGTCACGGCGCGCCGTCACCTCGCCCTCCTCGGCCGCCACCGTCTCGGCGTCCGCCGCGGCCTCGTCCCGCCGCGACTGGGCAGCCTCGCGCCGCTCCATCAGGTCGAGCACGATCTCCTCCAGGTCACCCTGGCGGCGCCGCAGCGACACGATCTCGGACTGCAGCGACTCAAGCTCCCTGGCGTTGGACACCTTGCCCGCGTCGAGCCGCTGCTGGTCCTTGTCGATGCGGACCCGGACCTGTTCGACGTCGCGTTCTGAGCGGGCCTGCTCGCGGTCCAGGTCGGACAGCTCGGTGTCCGCGCGGGTCATATCGTCCCTGACCTGGGCGCCGCGTCCGGCGAGCTGGTCGAGTTCCGCGATCTCCGGGAGCGTCCGGCGCCGGTAGGCGAGCCTGCCGAGCTCGGTGTCCAGGTCGGCTAGTTCGAGCAGCCGCTGCTGCGCCTCGGGTGATGCCTTCACGAAGGCCTACGTTAGTCGCACCGGCGAGCGTTGTCGCATGGTAGACACTTTGGCCATGGGGATCCCTCGGGTAAGCAGGCCCTACATGCCGGGATACGGCATCGCCGGGCCAGAACAAGGGAGCGGGCTCCTGCACTGGTCCTGGGCGGCGGAACGGCTCACCGCGGCCAGGAACTACTGGGTGGTGTCCGTCTGGCCGGACGGCCGCCCGCACACCATGCCGGTCTGGGGCATGTGGGACGACGCCGTGCTGTGGTTCACGACCGCGGCGCCATCGCGGAAGGCGCGGAACCTGCGTGCCGACCCGCGGTGCTGCGTTTCCACGGAAGACGCCTCCGACCCCGTGATCATCGAGGGCACGGCGCATTTCGTGACCGACCCCGTGGTCTTGCAGCGCGTCATCGACCTGATGAACGCCAAGTACCGGACCGAGCTGACCGTCGACTTCCTCGACCCGGCGCAGAACGCCACGATCGGGGTCCGGCCGCGGCGCGTGTTCAGCATGCTGCACGGGGACTTCACCGGCTCACCGACTCGCTGGGTGTTCGATGACGAACAGTAATGTCCCCGGAACGTCCGCACCTGACTGCGTCGGGTAGCGTGGCTGCGTAACGTGTGCTTTCGCGCAACCATGCTTCGCGTAACGCGAGGCGGAGGTCATCGGACGAAACCTGTATGACTGCTAGAGCTGGGCGTGTTGGCGCTGCCTGGGGTGCCGTCTGCGGGGTGCTGGCCGCCGCTGTCGCGATAGGAATCGCGCAGCTGGTCGCCGGGGTGTCGATCCCGAATGCCTCACCGGTGATCGCCGTGGGGCAGGTGGCGATCAACCTGACGCCGCTGCCGGTCAAGAACTGGGCGATCACGACGTTCGGGAGCAACGACAAGAACGCGCTGCTGACCGGCGTGGTCGTGGTCGTTTTCCTGTACTCGATCGTTGTTGGCGTGGTCGCGATGCGGCGGCTGTCGTACGGGTTCTTCGGGCTGGCGATCTTCGCGGTCATCGGCCTGGCGGCGGCGCTGACCAGGCCGAACGCGACGGCGGGGTGGGTGTTTCCGACGGTGGTGGGCGCCGCGGCCGGGGCGTTCGCGCTGTACCGGCTGGTGATCGCGGCACGGCGGGTTTCCCTGGGCAGCGCTGCCG
>NZ_JBARCR010000791.1:0-5765 GCF_049794275.1 Trebonia sp. | reverse complement strand
ACGCGCTGGCCGCCGCCGAATCGGAGGCCGACCCAGTCGCGCTCGTCGACGCGCTGCGGGCCCGCCAGCTGGCCTGCTGCGCCCCCGAGGGCCTGGCCGAGCGGACCGCGCTGGCGGCCCGGATGCTCGAGGCCGCCGACGCGCTGGGCAGCGCCTGGGTCGAGATGTGGGGCCGGTTGTGGCGGATCGACACCCTGTTCGAGACCGGTCAGCTGCGGCTCGTTCAGCGCGAGCTCACCGGCCTCGGTTCCTGCCTGGACCGGCTGAGCAGCCCGGTCGGGCGATGGCACTACCTGGAGGGCGCGGCCACGCTCGCGCTGGCCACCGGGCGCTTCGCCGACGCGGTGCGGCTGGCCCGCGAAGGGTTCAAGCTATCCAGCGACATGGGGCACCCGGCCGCGATCGGCGGTCTCTCCGTGATCTTGTCCCAGTCCTGCCTGCACGTCGGACTCGACCAGTCCGGCCTGGCCGAGATGTACGACCTCATCCCTGCGCACCTCCGGCCGGAGGCCGTGGACACCACTCAGGGAGTCGCCACCATCTTCCCCGCGCTCACCCTCACGCTGATCCGCCTTTTCCAGGGCGACCGGGCCGGCGCCGGAACGGCCTACGCGCTGGCGGGGCCGATCCGGTCCTGGACTCCGTCGCCGGCGATGCGCATGGCGGCCTGGGGACACGCGCTGCCAGCCGCCATCGGCCTGGGCCGCACGCGGGACATTGAGTTCCTGGCCGAGCGGTTCGAGCCGTTCCGCGGTCAGCACGTCGCGAACGGCGCGGGCAGCGGGACCTACATGGGCCCGGTCGAGCTGCAGCTTGGCCTCGCGGCCGCGGCGCTGGGACACCTGGACGCCGCGGTAGAGGACCTGGCCGCGGCCGTTACGACCTGCGACGCCAATGGCGCCCGCGGGTACGCCGTGCAGGCCCGCGTCGAATTCGCCACGGCCCTGGCCCGCCGGCAGGCTCCCGGCGACCTAGACGAGGCCGCGGCCGTGCTTGACGCCGCGGCGAGCGAGGCCGGACAACTCGGCATGGTCCCTTTCACCAGTCGGATCGGGCTGCTGCGGGCCCGCCTCCCGGCTGCGACGGCGGCTCGCTCCCCGCTGAGCCCCCGTGAGCTCGAGGTCGCCAGGCTGGTCGCCCGTGGGCTGACGAACAAACAGATCGGCCAGGCCCTCTACGTTTCCGAACGGACAGCGGAAAACCACGTCCAGCACATCCTGGTCAAGCTTGGCTTCAGCAACCGCAGCCAGATCGCCGCCTGGTCCAGCGAATGGCGGGCCACGGACGCGTAACCGGGTCGCGGCTACTGAGCGAATGAGTACCCGGATGAGTACTTCCCCCGATGGCCGGATCAGGCCTTTTCCGTAGTGTCCTTCCTGCCAGCGCGAATCGCGCGCACGAAAGCGAAGGCAGGACAGTCATGGCACACATCCACGTCTCTAAGTCGAAGGGCCAGACCATCGAGAATTTCCGCATGGTCTCCGCCAGGCACAACCCGCCCCAGGACATCGACGGCCTGCTCGCCTGGGCGGCAGGCACGGACGAGGACGGCCTCAACGTGGTGACCGTCTGGGAGTCGAAGGCACACCAGGAGCGGTGGGCGGCCGAGCAGCTTTTCCCCGCGTTCGCGGAGCTTGGCCTGTCCGGCATCCCGGCGGGCACGGAGTTCACCGAGTACGACGCCGAGGAGTTCTACATCCGCTGAGCACGCAGCCAAGCGCCGCGCCCTGACCGTCAAGTCAGGGCGCGGCGCCGCGTCAGGCGTCGGCGGCGCTGCGGGCCGCCGCTTCCACCCGGTCGTGGTAGACGCGCCACCAGGCCTGGTCCGGCGCCTGCATGTTGTCGACGCCCGGGCGGGCGCCGACCGAGCCGTCGATCATCTCGCGGACGATATCCGCGTGACCAGCGTGCCGCTGGGTTTCCGCGATCATGTGCACGAGGATCCGGTGCAGCGTCACCGCGCCCTGGTCTCCCCACCACGGCACGGTGCCGGGAGCGTCCAGCGGCAGCTCCGTGATCGTCTCGTCGGCGAGCCGCCACGAACGCCGGTAAAGATCGACGATCTCGGCCCGGCTCTCGTCTGGCGTCGCCCACATGTCCGCGTTGGGCTCGGCGTCCGCACTGGCCCACGGCAGCGATAGCCCGGTCGGGCGCCCGAATACCGGGCCGAAGTACTCGAGCTCGACGCCCGCTACGTGCTTGACGATGCCGAGCAGGTTGGTGCCGGTAGGCGTCAGCGGCCGCCGGATGTCATACTCGCTCAGCCCTTCCAGCTTCCACACCAGCACCTCACGCGCCCGCTGCAGGTACATGTGGAACTCTGCCTTGGCGTCGTATCCGGTCATATGCAGCAGTCTGCCAGGAATCCTGTTGCGCTATGACGTCCTAGTGCGCGATTTTGTTGATCGATGCCACACGATCAGGAAGACCCCGCGCGGCGAGAAGCCATGTCCGGGCCGAGCGCCACCGGCTTCGACCAGGGCTTCTCCGCGGCGGGGACGTCCGCCGGACTTCGCCGGGTCTGGGAACTCGCCGCGCCCGACCTGCCGCCTGAGGTCCAGCCGTTCTCCTTCGTCTCGGCCGCCCTGCTGCGTCATGTGGCGCGAGCACTGCGCCTTTCGCCAGGACAGACGCTCGCCGATCTTGGCTGCGGGCGCGGCGGACCAGGGTTGTGGCTGGCCAGGGAGACCGGTGTTTCGCTGGTGGGGGTGGACTTCTCGCCCGTCGCGATCGATCAGGCCACGCGCCGGGCGGCGCTGTTCGGCGTGACCGCCAAGGCGCGGTTCGTCGTCGGCGATCTCACCAGTACCGCCCTTCCCGACGCGCAAGCCGACGCCGCCGTGTCGATCGACGCCTTCCACTTCGCCGCCGACCCGGCCGCGGCGGCCGCCGAAGCACGCCGGATACTCCGGCCCGCCGGGCGGCTGGTGCTAACCAACTGGCAGCCGAAGGTCCCAGGCGACGCCAGGCTGCCGGCCAGATTGCGGATCGACTGGCCGCGGCTCCTGCGCGGGGCGGGCTTCGGCGACGTCGGCGTGGAGGCACAGCCCGAGTGGCACGACCTCTATTGCCGCGTCTACCGGGTCGCCATTGACCTCGGTGATCCACGCGATGACTCCGGGCTCGCCCGCCTGCAAGACGAGGCCAGGCGCCGCCTTCCCGAGGCTGGCCTCACGCGCCGGGTCGTCGTGACCGCGACCGCGCCCTGAACCGGCTAGCGCAGTGACCGGAAGGCCGCCCGCATTTCGGCGGAGAACAGGTCCGGCTGCTCCCACGCCGCGAAGTGGCCACCTCGGTCGACCCTGTTGTAATAAATGAGGTTGCCGGGATACGCGCGCTCGGCCCAGCTGCGCGGGGCCTGATAGAGCTCGTCGGGGAAGACGCTGATGGCGTACGGGATTGAGATGTTCTTGGCGTTGAAGAAGTCCGCCTTGTTCTCCCAGTACAGCCGGGCCGCGGAGACCCCGGTGTTCGTCAGCCAGTACAGCGTGATGTTGTCTAGGAGGTCGTCTCGGGTCAGGGCGCTCTGCAGGTGGCCCTGCAGGACTTGTTCCACCAGCCCAGGCTGGCCGGTGCCGTCGCCGTGGTCGAGCATGAACGCCGCGAGGTCGGCGGGTGAGTCGGCCAGGCCGTACAGCGTTTGCGGACGTGACGCCATGATCTGCGCGTAAGCGACGTGCTTGGCGTAGAAGTTCCGCAGCTGCTCGTAGGCGTTTTTCTCCTCGGTTGACAGGCCTGCTGGCGGTGGGTCGCCGCGCTCGAACGCCGTGGTGATGTCGGCCGGCGCAGTGCCGGGCATGTTGGAGTGGATGCCGAGCAGTTCCGGCGGTGCTTGTTCACCCATTGTCTGGGTGACCGCCGCGCCCCAGTCGCCGCCTTGCGCGACGAACCGGGTGTATCCCAGGCGCTTCATCAGTTCGGTCCAGGCGCGCGCGGTGCGGACGGGATCCCAGCCGGTGGCGGTCGGCTTGGCGGAGAACCCGTGGCCCGGCAGCGAGGGGACGACCAGGTGGAAGGCGTCCGCCACGCTGCCGCCGTGCGCCGTTGGGTTGGTGAGCGGCTCGATGATCTTCAGCTGCTCGATGATCGAGCCGGGCCACCCGTGCGTGACGATCAGCGGCAGCGCATCCTGATGCCGGGAACGGACGTGGATGAAATGAATGTCCAGCCCGTCGATCTCGGTCATGAACTGCGGCAGGGCGTTCAGTTTCGCCTCGCACTTGCCCCAGTCGTAGTCGGTTGCCCAGTAGCGCGCGAGGTCTTGCATCATCGCGAGCCGCACGCCTTGCGAGTCGTCGGTGACCGTCTCGCGCTCGGGCCACCTGGTCGCGTTCACGCGCCTGCGCAGTTCCGTGAGTTCCGCCTCGGGAAATCCGACGTGGAACGGGCGGATGGCGGTCTTATCGCTGCTTGCCTGCTGTGCGCCTTCCGTCATGGCGAGGCTCCTCCGTGCTGTAGACCAGGCACTAGTTATGCCGGGACACGATGCCGACGTGCCGATTGCCTCCACCGTCGCACTGGCGGCGCGCGGTTCGCGCCCGGGGGAATCCCTGGTCGGCACCCTGGCATCCCACGGGCGAGACGACGGCGATCAGCCCGATTCGAGGCCCTGCACGGCGACCATGCGCATGCGCGCCCCTCCCTCACGGAGCTTCTTCGCCGCCTGATAGGCCGCTGACTCATACCAGCGCTCCGCGGCCGCGAGGTTTTCGAATTCGAGCACCACCAGACGCGAAGGCTGCCAGTCGCCCTCGAGAATGGTGATCCCCCCGCCGCGGACAAGAAAACGGCCGCCAGCCGCCGCGAGCGTGGCCGGGGTCGCGGCCTTGTACTGCTCGTAGCGCTCCGGGTCGGTGACGTCGATGTCGACGATGACGTACGCAGGCATGGCAGGACCCTACGCGGTCCCGTGAGGGCACAGCAACGCGGCTTGCCGGCCTGATAGGAATCTGACTATTCCAGAGGAGGCTGGGCGGCTTTTCTTTGCCATGGCCAATAGCCGGTCAGCTCTATCTCCAGCGAGAAACTCAGGAAGGTCCGAATCAAGACGATGATGGCGAGTATTGCCACGCTGATGAGGGTGGGTTGAGCGGCGACAGTGCGGACGATATCGCCGACGACCAGCAACTCCAGGCCGAGCAGGATCGTTCGGCCGAGCTGCTGGCGGAAATGGCGGTAGATGCCGGTCTCATGACGGCGCAGCTCGATGACGGCGCCACCGGTACTGATCAGCATGCCGACGACAATGACGGCGACCCCGGCGGCGTCGATGACGTCGCCGATGTCCTCCATCACATGGTTGTAGTCCACGGCGTTCCCGCAGGCGGATCAGCCTTCTGCCGACCCGAAGTGATCAAGAATGCGCTGTGCGTAGTAGGTCTCCCAGGGCTGACCGGGGTGGCTGGCGGTGTACTCCTTGTCGAGGCTGACGAGCAGGTAGGTCAGTTCGCTGCGGACCGGCTTCGTTTTCAGCAGCGCAGGCAACTCGGAGAGATTGACCAGCCAGTCGGCGTACCAGCTGGCCCAGTCGTCATCGGCGCCATCCACGAGCCGGAAGACGCGATGATGGGTTTCGGCCACTTCATGGAGGAGGCGATTTGCCTGGTCGAGAATGTCTGTCATTGCGCCTCTACGGCTTGGCGGACGCAGCGGAAAACCCGGCTCGGTTCGGAACCTAGTCTCCCCGGTCGACCCCGCGTGTAAACGACACATGCGTTGCCTGGTACAACTCGGTTCCCTCGACTTCGCAGACGGATCAACCTGGC
>NZ_JBARCR010000790.1:0-7125 GCF_049794275.1 Trebonia sp. | reverse complement strand
GGTCGAGCCGGCCGGCGTGTTCGGCGCGGGACTCCCGCAGCAACCGCGGCGTCGCGGCCAGCGCCGCCAGCCCGATCGGCACGTTGATCCAGAAGATAGCCCGCCAGCCGAGGCCCGCCACGTTCGCGTCGATCAGCAGCCCGCCGACGAGCTGCCCGCTCACGGCGGCCAGCCCCATCACGATGCCGTACACGCTGATCGCCCGCACCCGGTCCGGTCCGGTGTAGGTCATGCCGAGGATGGCGAGGATGTTCGGCGCCATGATCCCGGCGCCGGCGCCCTGCAGGACGCGGGCGGCGACCAGGAAACTGGGGTCGGGCGCGATCGCGCACAGCGCGGACGCGAGCACGAAGACGGCCAGCCCGATGCTGAACAAGCGCCGCCGACCGTAGTGGTCGCCGAGCCGGCCGCCGGTGACGAGCAGCGCCGCGGTGGTCAGCGCGTAGCCGGACACCAGCCATTCGATGGGCGCCGCGCCCGCCCGCAGGTCGCGGGCGATGGACGGCAGCGCCACGTTAACGACGAAGAAGTCGAGGACGAAGATGAAGGTCCCGCAGAGCACGATCGCGAGCGGGGCCCACTTGGCGAAGCGCGAGACCGGACCGGCGTCCGCTCTCGCCTGCTGGGTCATGGTGGTCATGACCCGACTCTCCGGTCTCCCATTACAGGAGAGTCAAGCGCCGGAAACAGCGCGGGGCATAACGGGGCGTAACGGGGCGTAACGTCAGCCGATCCGCCCCGTCACGTACGCCTCCGTGCGGCGGTCGTGCGGGTTCTCGAACATCTGCTGGGTCGGGCCGTACTCGACGAGCACCCCGGTGCGGGTGTCGCTGTCGGGGTTGACGAGCACGGAGAAGAACGCGGTGCGGTCGCTGACCCTGGTGGCCTGCTGCATGTTGTGCGTGACGATCACGATCGTGTACTGCGACTTGAGCTCGTGCATCAGGTCCTCGATCCGGCCCGTCGCGATCGGGTCGAGCGCCGACGCGGGCTCGTCCATCAAGACCACGTCCGGCTCGACCGCGATCGTGCGGGCGATGCACAGCCGCTGCGCCTGGCCGCCGGACAGGCCCAGCCCCGACGCGCTGAGCCGGTTCTTCACCTCGTCCCACAGCGCGGCCTTGCGCAGCGAGCTCTCGACGATCTCGTCCAGCTGGCTCTTCTTCCTGATGCCGTTGATACGCGGCCCGTAGGCGACGTTCTCGTAGATCGACTTCGGGAACGGGTTCGGCTTCTGGAACACCATGCCGATCCGGCGGCGCACCGCCACCGGAGACACGCTAGGGGCGTACAGCGATTCGCCGCGATAGTCGATTACGCCGTCCATGTGGGCGCTCGGCACCAGGTCGTTCATCCGGTTGAACGCCCGCAGCACTGTGGACTTGCCGCTGCCCGACGAGCCGATGAACGCGGTGATCTCGTTTTCGTAGATGGTCAGCGACACGTCAGTGACGGCGCGGAACGAGCCGTAGAAGATCGAGACGTTCTGCACGTCGAAGACGGGCACGAGGTGCTTGCTGGGGACCCCGGCGGGCTTATCCGCCAGGGCCGCGGGCTCGGGCAGCCTGGTGGCCACCCCGTCCCGTTCCTGTTGCTCCATGACTTTCCCCCTAACGACCGCCGCCTGTGAGACATTTCCTAGCGCGGCTACACCAACGGGAAGTTGCCACCAGGCGAACAGAAGCCCGCGACCTGCTCTTACCTGGTACCGCTCTACCTGGTACCGCGACGGCCGAGGAGCGCCGAGGTGGCGGCGATGATCAGGCCGGCGACGAAGATCAGCGTGCCCAGGACGTCCACCTGCGGGGGCAGGCCGTTACGGGTCGCGGACCAGATCCACAGCGGGAACGTCTGCGTCGAGCCGGACACGAAGCTGGTCACCACGAAGTCGTCGATGGAGATCGCGAACGCGAGCAGCGCGCCTGCCAGCACGCCGGGGAAGATCAGCGGCAGGGTGACCAGCCGGAACGTCGCCCACGGGCCGGCCCCGAGGTCCCGCGCCGCCTCCTCGAGCGACCTGTCCAGCGTCAGCACCCGGGCCCGCACGGTCACCGCCACGAACGACAGGCAGAACATGATGTGCGCCACGATGATCGTCGGCAGCCCGAGCGGCACGCGCAGCGTGACGAAGAACGCCAGCAGCGACGACGCCAGCACGATGTCCGGCGCGGAGATCGCGGCGAACTGCACCAGGTTCGCGGTGCCCAGGCCGCGGAACCGGTACTTGCCCAGCGCCAGGCCGACGAGCGTGCCGAGCACCACGGAGCCCACGGTGGCGGCGAACGCGACGAGCAGCGAGTTCTCCATCGCCGTGGTCAGCGACGGGTAGTCGAGCAGGTGGGGGCCGTACCACTTGAGCGTGAAGCCGACCCAGGTGAAGTTGAACCTGCCGTGCGGGTTGTTGAACGAGAACATGATCATCACGGCGATGGGCAGCGCCAGCCAGATGATGATCAGCCAGGTCCAGGCGAACAGCAGCCGGTCGCCCCAGCGGCGCCGGGGGCGGCGCCGGCCGCCGGCCCGAGCAGTGACAACCGCCGGGGCGGAGTCACGGGCCCGTTCCGAATCAATATCAACGGTCACCGGGCAGCCACCTCGAGCACTTCGTCGGTGCCGAGCACGCGGGCGTAGCTGAACATCCCGATCAGCAAGATCGCCATCAGCATGAACGACAGCGCGGCGCCGGTCGGGTAATCCTGCACGGTGAGGAACTCGTCCTGGATGATGTTGCCGATCATCGTGTTGCCCGTGCCGCCGAGGATCGCGGCGTTGACGTAGTCGGCCGCCACCGGGACGAACGTGAGCAGCACCCCGGCGAACAGGCCGGGCAGGCTGAGCGGGAGCACGACGCGGCGGAACGCCGCCGCCCGCGTCGCGTACAGGTCCTGCGCCGCCTCGACCAGGCGCGGGTCGATCCGTTCCAGCGCCACGTAGATCGGCAGCACCATGAACGGCAGGTAGTTATAGGTGAGCCCGCCGACGACGGCGGTCCCGGTAGCGAGGATGCGGAAGTTCTGCGGCAGGATGCCGGCGGATTTCAGCGGGCTGAGCAGGATGCCGTTGTCGGACAGGAAGTACTGCCAGGAGACCGTGCGCAGCACGAACGAGACGAAGAACGGCAGCAGCAGCAGGAACAGGTAGGTCGACTTGCGGGCGCCGCCGCGGAACGCGATCCAGTACGCCACCGGGTAGCCGAGCACGATGCACAGGATCGTGGCGATCGCGCCGTACAGCAGCGACCTGATGAACTGGTCGTGGTAGTTGTCCCAGGCGCTGGCGTAGTTCGCGAAGTGGAACGTCTGGCTGAATCCGTCGACGATGTTGCCCTGCTGGGTGGACAGGCTGATCAGCACGATCACGGGGATCGCGAAGAAGATCACCAGCCACAGGCCGCCGGGCAGGATCAGCAGGTAAGGGACGGCGGCGGCGCGCCAGCGCTTCATGCTGTTATCAGCCCGCGCATCAGCCCGCGACCACGGGCTGGAAGATGCCGTAGAACGTCGACTGGTTCTTCGAGGTGATGGGCACGTAGTTCTTGAGCCGCGCGTAGTCGGCCGCGGACAGCCAGACGAGCGGGCTGGTCGCGACGGCCTCCAGCGTCGCCTTGTCGCTGCCCTTGGCGCTGGCGGCGTCCGACTTGATGATGTCCTGCACGGCGGGGACCGGGGTGATGTAGTTGATCGCCTCGGTGAGCGTCGCGGCCATCCGCGGCTGGTAGTACCAGTCGATCAGCTGCATGGCGGCGACCGGGTTGGCGGCGTACTTGGGGATCATCATGTTGTCGGTCCAGATCGTGCCGCCCTCCTTGGGCACGATGAACTGCAGGTCAGTGCCGGCCGACAGGTTCTGCTGGAAGATGTCGCCCGACCACGCCATCGTGATCCACACGTCGCCCTTGGACAGCGCGTTGATGTACGACTGGTCGTAGTACTGCCGGACGATCCCCGCGCCGCGCTGCTGCTTCAGCGCCGCGGCCGCGGCCTGCCACTCCTTCTGCGTGGAGTTCTCCGGGTCGACGCCGATCTTGAACAGGCCGAAGTTCGCGATCTCCTGGGGGTCGGACATCATGCCGACGTGCCCGGCGTACGCGGGGTTCCACAGGTCGTTGATCGACGTCGGAGGCGTCTTGATGTACTTGGGGTTCCAGGCGATGCCGGTGGACCCGCTCGCCCACGGCACGCTGTACACGTTGCCCGGGTCGAAACTGCGGTGCTGATACGCGGCGCCCGCGTTCTGGTGGAAGTTGGTCAGCATCGACTGGTCGAGCGGGATCGCCTCGCCGAGCTCCACCAGCTCGGAGAACTCGAGGCCGTCGGTGATCACCATGATGTCGTAGCCGGTGGACTGGCCGGAGGCGAGCTGCGGGTGGATCTTCGCGAAGAAGCTCGAGTCGTCCTGGATGACCTCGTCGTAGGTGACCTTGATGCCGGTCTTCGCGGTGAAGTCCTTCAGGGTCTGGTGATCCGGGTCGATGTACAGCGCCCAGTTGGCGAACGTGACGGTGCCCGTCGGCTTCTGCGCCTTCCAGAACTTGTCGGCGGCGGACTCGGCCTGCGCCGTGCTCTGCTGCTTGGCGGCGCCCTGCACGCCGCAGGCGGCCGCGGTCAGGGCGGCGGCGGACAGGCCGCCCAGCTGGAGGGCGGCGCGGCGGCTGTAGCGTGCGGTCATTGCGTGTTTCCGATCGCGTAGGAGTTGGCTGAGTCCCAGTGCAGCCAGACCTGCTCGCCGCGCTGCGGCCCTGAGGCGTCGTTGGCTGAGTTCTGGCTGTAGACCACGACTTCCGCCCCCGCGGAGGTGGTCACGTTGTAGTTGGTCGAGGTGCCGAGGTAGACGACCTCGGCGACGATGCCGCGCAGCGCGCAGTCGTGCTGGCCGGCCGGCGCGGGCGGCGCGACGTGCGCGACGTCCGCGACCAGGGTGATCTTCTCCGGGCGCACGGTGATCTCTAGCTCGTCGCCGGGCCGCTTGCCCGCCGCGGGGACGACGATCCGGCCGCCGTCGGCGCCGAGGTCGATGACCGCGCCGTCGGTCGCCGGGTCGGTGCTCGTCACCGTGCCGGACAGCAGGTTCGAGGTGCCGATGAAGCCGGCCACGAACCGGGTCTTCGGGTGCTCGTAGATGTCCCGCGGCGCGGCCAGCTGCTCGATGACGCCCTCGTTCATCACCGCGATCCTGTCGCTCATCGTGAGCGCCTCGCCCTGGTCGTGGGTCACGTAGACGAACGTGATGCCGACCTCGCGCTGGATCCGCTTGAGCTCGATCTGCATGGCCTGCCTGAGCTTGAGGTCGAGCGCCCCGAGCGGCTCGTCGAGCAGCAGCGCGCGCGGCCGGTTCACCAGCGCCCGCGCCAGCGCGACCCGCTGCTGCTGGCCGCCGGACAGCTGCCGCGGCCTTCGTTTCGCGTACCCGTCGAGGCCGACGACGCCCAGGAGGTCCGTCACCCGGTCGGTGACCTCTTTCTTCGGCGTGTTCTTGCGGCGCAGCCCGAACGCCACGTTGTCGAACACCGTCATGTGCGGGAACAGCGCGTAGGACTGGAAGACCATGTTGACGTCGCGCTTGTGCGGCGGGACGTTCGTCACGTCGGTGCCGTGCAGGTACACGGTGCCCGCGGTCGGCTCCTCGAAGCCGGCGACTATCCGCATCGTGGTCGTCTTGCCGCAGCCGGAGGGGCCGAGCAGGGAGAAGAACTCCCCTTCCGCGATGGCGATGTGGAGGTCGCGGACGGCGGTGACCACCTCGCCGTGGGAGCGGAACTCCTTGACCACGCCGTGCAGTTCGATCGCGGGCGGGTCGTGTGACGCCCGCGCGTCCTGTGGGCTGGTACGAGTCTCCTCAGCCACCTGTTGCTTACTCATCAGAGATGAGACTTTCGCACAGGTAAATGCGGTTTTTCAAGACTTTCCGTTGACTTATCACCCGAACGCAACGAAATCCGGCGGCTCGTTACGGGCGTGTTACGCGTCTCCGGCAGCCGCGGCTCTCCAGTGGCGCGCGCTGAGTATTTATCCCGAACGGGCCCGTGGTGGCTCTGTTACCGCTACCCGTTCAGTCGAGCGTGTCGATCCACTGGGCGACGCGGCGCGCCTCGGCCTCCATCAGGCCCGGGTCGCGGAACGCGCTGGTCAGCAGCGCGGTGCCCTGGTACCTGGCGATCACCTGGACCGCGAGATCCCGCGCGTCGGGGCGGCCCATGGCCGCGAACTGGCGTTCCGCCCACTCGACGGGCTCGCGCATCAGCTCGGCGGCCGGCGCGCCGTCGGCGCGCTTGCCCAGTTCCTGGCAGAGCGAGCCGTGCGGGCAGCCGTACCGCGCGATCAGGTCGCTTTGCTGGGCGAGGGCGCCGAACAGCGCCTTGAGCCGCTCGCGCGGTCCCGGGTAGGCGTGGTCGATCGCGGCGAGCATGGCCCTGGCCTCGGCCTGGTGCGCCTCGACCACGGCCTGCACGAGGGCGTCCTTGGTCTTGAAGTAGTAGTACACGTTGCCGAGCGGGATCCCGGCCGCCGCCGCGATGTCGGCCAGCGTCGTCTTCTCGACGCCCGCGGCGTAGATCGTCTCGGCCGCGGCGGCGATCAGCCGCTCGCGCTTGCCGCCTTGCGCGCCCTTGGTGCCGGGCTGGCTGCCGCCGGGGATCGCGGAAACTGAGTCAGTCATCTTGCTGAGAAGTATAGATCTTCGCGATCACATGGTCTAAGTTGGTTAACTGACTGATTACATCATTACATATCGCTTCTCGGAGGTTCTGTCAGCATGACCGCACCACCGCTCGCGTCGTCGTCATCCGCGCTCGCCACCCGCCGGGGCAAGCTCGTCCTCGCCCTGCTGTGCGCCGTCGGCTTCCTCGACTTCCTGGACGCCTCGATCGTCAACATCGCGCTGCCGTCCATCGCCCGTGACCTGCACTTCTCCGTGCAGAACCTGCAGTGGGTGCTCAGCGGCTACGTGGTCACCTACGGCGGCTTCCTGATGCTCGGCGGGCGCTTCGCCGACCTGCTCGGGCGGCGGCGGACGCTGGTCGCGGGCACCGTGCTGTTCGGGCTCGCGTCGCTGACCGGAGGCCTCGCGCCGAACGCGGGCACGCTCGTCGGCGCCCGGCTCGTCCAGGGGCTCGGCGCGGCGCTGATG
>NZ_JBARCR010000789.1:0-7162 GCF_049794275.1 Trebonia sp. | reverse complement strand
TGTTGAACGTCAGGCTCGCGAAGCCGAGCAGCTGGATGTAATGCGAGCGGCGGCCCCGCCAGCCCCCGGTGGCGCGGGCGTGCAGGTAGCAGGCGTACAGCACCCAGGTGATGAACGCCCAGGTCTCCACCGGGTCCCAGCCCCAGTAGCGGCCCCAGGCCTGGTCCGCCCAGATGGCCCCGGCGATGACGCCGAACGTCCAGACCGGGAACCCGAACACCACGGTCCGGTAGGTCAGCTTGTCCAGTTGCGCCGGCGAAGGGATCCGCGCGAGCAGCCCGTTGCCCGGCTGCGCCTTCCCGGCCGCGACCCGCGCACGGTAGCGGTCGGTGACGAGGTACATGACCCCGAGCACCGCGGCGACGAAGAAGATGCCTGTCGCCAGCGTCATGGCGGTCACGTGGATGCTCAGCCAGTACGACTGCAGCGCGGGCACCAGCGGGCCTGCGGCCGTGTAGATGACCGTCTCGGCGAGCCCGAGCGCCACGACCACTGCGCCCATCACGAACACGCCCAGCGCCCACGCCCGGTACCGCACCATGACATAGCAGAAGAAGATCGCGGCCACGCAGGTCAGCGCCGTTACGAACTCGTACATGTTGCCCCACGGCGTGCGGTGCACCGCGAAGCCCCTGGTGACGACCGCCACCACGTGCAAAAGGATGCCGAGCGCGCTGAACGCCACCGCGGCCCGCACCCAGGGGCCTGCCTCCCAGATGGCGCGCAGCGCCGGCACCTGCCGCGCGGGCAGCACCGCGTCACCAGAACCGGCGTCACCAGAACCGGCGTCACCAGAACCGGTACCGCCAGTACCCGCACCCGCCGGGACTGCCTGCGCTTTATCCGCCACGCCCGATGCTTCCGCCGCCCCGGCGCTCGCACCCAGGGCCGTACCCTGGGCCGCACCTACCGTCGCGAGCTGCGCAGCACGCTCGCCGGAGGTGACGGCGGCGCCCGCGACCGTCGCCCGGCGCGGCCGGCCGAAGGCGAAGTCGCCCGCGAACCCGATCACCGCGAGCGAGTAGATGACGATGGCCGCGACGAGGAAGTCGCCGCTGACCTGCGCCAAGCCTAGGTTTACCGACACGAGCCTCACGCTCCTGCTTCTGACTGGTTGTTAGGCTCAGGTTTCTGCTGGGCGGCGAGTTCCGCGGCCAGCTCGGCGAACTCCTCCTCGAAGCCGCCGCTGGCGTCGGTGCGCGCCAGGCCGCCGACCGTCACCACGGAGCCGCTGCCGGAAGCGGCAGGCACCGCCCGCACGAACACCCGCCGGCGCCGCACGAGGAACGACACCAGCAGGCCGCCGAGCGCGAGCATCCCGCACACGAGCGCGGGTACCTGACCCGGGTCGTAGGTGATCGCCAGCGACACCCACTGCTTGACCCCGACGAACGTGATCGCCCCGCGCCCGCCGGGCAGCGTCCACGTCTGCCCGGGCAGCATCAGCCGCGGCGACCCGGAGATCTTCGCCATCCCCGCCGTGTTCAGCTGGTAGACCGACTGCGAGATCCCCGAGTTCATGCCGAGGTTGCCCGAGTAGCCGATCAGTGACACGGCGGGAAAGTCGGGCGCGGGGAACGCCGACTCGAGCGTGCCACCGACCGACACCGCGGTCGGCACGAACACGCCCATGAAGCCGAGCGAGGCGTCCGAGGCCTTGACCACCCCGTCGGAGAGGAACGTCCCGGTGTTAGCCGGGATGAACGGCGTCGCCTCGTCGTAGGCCACGTTCCCGTGGGAGTCCGTCACCCGGAACACCGGCGCGTACCCGTGCCCGATCAGGTACACCCTCGCGGAATCCACCGACAGCGGGTCGTTGATCCTGATGTTGTACGTCCGCGACGGGGCGCCTGGCGACGGGGAGTAGGTGACGGAGGCATTGAAGTCCGAAGGCTGCCCACGCGAGTCCCCCGAGGTCAGGTAGCTCGCCGAGAAACGATCCAGCGTCAGCGAGAACGGCGCCAGGTCCGACCCGCTGACCAGACGCCCGGGGTGGAACTCGTCCAGCGCGGGCATCGTGTCGGAGAACGCCTGCCCCTCGACCAGCAGCTTGTCTGCCTTGTAGCCGAACAGCCCGCCGAGAGCGATTGACACGAGGACCCCGAGCAGCGCGAGGTGGAACAGCAGGTTGCCGGCCTCGCGCAGGTAGCCCTTCTCCGCCGATACCCAGTGGCCGCTGTCACCGGAGGCGGGGCGCCGCAGCCGGAACCGCTGCCCGCCGAGCATCGCGGCGGCCGCGTCCACGGCAGCCCCCGGCGGCAGTGATGACGGGAACGACGCCGAGTGCGGCAGCCGTCCCAGGTTCCGCGGCGCGCGCGGCGGCGGCGTCCGCGCGGAGCCGGCCAGCTTGAACGTCCGCGGCACTACGCACCCGACCAGCGATGTGAACAGCAGCAGGTAGATCGCCGCGAACCACGGCGCGGCGAACACGTTGAACAGCCCGAGGTGGTTCAGCCACGGCGCGAGCGCGGGGTGCGAGGCGTAGTACTGCTGCACCGCGGCGGGGTCGGCCCCCTGCTGCGGCAGCACCGATCCGGGCACCGACCCGAGCGCGAGCAGGAACAGCAGCACCAGCGCGGTCCGCATGGAGGTGAGCTGCCGCCATCCCCAGCGCAGCCAGCCGGCGGACGGTCCCGTCCCCGTGCCGGCCGGCGTCGCGTCGGGATCTGTTCCCGTTATCCCGAACGAGACCGTCTCTTCGCCCTCGGCCGCCGCCTGCTCCCGCGGGGTGTGTACGTCGGTCATCGGCTCGCCGTCACGTCGTTCAGGATCGTCGTCATTGACTGGTAGCTGATCTTGCCGATCACCAGGCCCGCGATGTGCCCGGTCTGGTCGATCACGACCGTGGTGGGCGTGTAACCGACCGACGCCACCCGGCTGAAGTCCTGGACGATGGAGTAGCTCGCGTCGTTCACGCTCGGATAGCCGATGCCGATGTCGCGGGTGAAGGCGAGCGCGTTCGCGGTGGTGTCCCCCACGTCGTCGCCGAGGAACGAGACGCCCTTCGAGCGGTACTGCTGCGACAGCACCGCGAGCGTTGGCCCCTCCGCGCGGCACGGCGCGCACCACGAGCCCCAGAAGTTCAGCACGACCACCTTGCCGCGGTAGCTGGCCAGCCGGATCGGTGTCCCGGTGAGCGACGTCCCGGTGAAGTCGGGCGCCAGCGCGCGGTGTCCGGCCGCGTACACCTGCTGGCTGTTGTCGCCACCGACGTAGGTGACGCCGCTGGCCTGCCCGCTCCTTTCGGTCAGCGTGACCACGAGCGCGCCAGCCAGCAGCACGGCGGCAACGGACGCCATAGTGACGACCGTCCGGCGCTTGGCTCTGAACACCGGCGGTTCCTTACGGTCTCCTACAGGGGGTAGTACCCGGTCTATTGTGCCCTATCGGGGTCGGCAACCTGCCGCCGGGGCGGCACGGCGTAAGAAACGCCGGTGAGCTGGTCCCCGTCGAAGGTGAAGCTGGTGACCGAGCCGAGGGCGCACTGCCTGGCCTTCGGGTTGTGCCATAGACGCCTGTGCTCGGCGGCGAGCCGGCTGACCCAGATCGGCAGCTGATGGCTGACGCAGATCGCCTCCTTGCCGCGGGCGGCTTCCCTCGCCTGGGCCATGGCTTCCTGCATCCTGGCCACGACCTCCGTGTACGGCTCGCCCCACGACGGCCGGAAGGGGTTCCACAGGTACCGCCAGTTCCCCGGGTTCACCGCGAGCTTGGTGAGCGTCACGGTCCTGCCCTCAAGCACGTTCGCCGACTCGATCAGCCGGTCGCTGGTGACGATCTCAAGCCCCAGCCGCTCGGCCACCGGGGCCGCGGTCTCCTGCGCGCGCTCGAGCGGCGAGGCGAAGATCGCGGCGACCGGGCGGCCGTCGAAGAAGTCAGCGGCGGCGGCGGCCATCATCCGCCCGTTCGCCGACAGGTGGTAGCCGGGCAGGCACCCGTACAGGACGCCGTCCGGGTTATGCACTTCACCGTGCCTGAGCAGGTGCACGACAGTGGTCTCGGCCATGGCCCCGCCAGCTTACCGGTTCACCAGAGCGCGCTGGCGGCGGCTCGCGCGGCAGCCGGGAGGGCGTCGGCGATGCGGGACAGCGCGTGCTCGTCGTGCACGGCGGAGACGAACCACGCTTCGAAGGCCGACGGCGGCAGATAGACGCCGCCATCGAGCATCGCGTGGAAGAACGCCGCGTAGGCGGCGGTGGACTGCGCCTTGGCATCGGCGAAGTTCCGTACCGGTTCCGTGCGGCCGAGGAAGACGGTGAATAGGTTCCCCGCCGTGGACAGGCAGTGCGGCACCCCCTCCTTGTCCAGCACCGCCGACACCTGTGCCGACAGCGTGCTGGCGAAGGAGTCGACCGCTTCGTACACCGCAGGCGTGCAGGCGCGCAGCGTGGCCAGGCCGGCCGCCGTCGCCAGCGGGTTGCCCGACAGCGTGCCCGCCTGGTAGACGGGCCCGACGGGAGCGAGCCGCTGCATCACCTCCGCGCGGCCGCCGAACGCCGCGCACGGCAGCCCGCCGCCCATCACCTTGCCGAACGTCACGAGGTCCCCTGGCACGCCGTCCACCCCGTACCATCCGGACGGGGACACCCGGAATCCGGTGAGCACCTCGTCCATGATCAGCAGCGCGCCCGCGCCGTCGCACAGCGAGCGGAGCAGCTCGTTGAACCCGGCCGCGGGCGGCACCACGCCCATGTTCGCCGGGCAGGCCTCGGTAATGACGCAGGCGATCTCGTCGCCGCGGGCGGCGAACAGCGCCCGGACGGCGTCCGCGTCGTTGTACGGCAGCACGACCGTGTCGGCGGCCGACGCGCCTGTCACCCCCGGCGTGTCAGGCAGGCCGAACGTCGCGACCCCCGACCCGGCGGCGACCAGCAGCGCGTCGACGTGGCCGTGGTAGCACCCGGCGAACTTCACCACTAGCGACCGGCCGGTGTAGCCGCGGGCCAGGCGCAGCGCGGACATCGTCGCCTCGGTGCCGGAGTTGACCAGCCGGACCTGCTCGACAGGGGTTCGCGCGATGATCTCCGCCGCAAGCTCGACCTCGCCGGCTGTGGCCGCGCCGAACGACGTCCCGTTCGCCAGCGCCCTCGACACCGCGGTGACGACCGCCGGGTGCGCGTGCCCGAGGATCATCGGCCCCCAGGAGCAGACCAGGTCAACGTACTCCCTGCCGTCCACGTCGAACAGGTACGGGCCAAGACCCCGCTCGATGAACCGGGGTGTCCCGCCCACCGGGCCGAACGCCCGGACCGGGGAGTTGACGCCGCCCGGGGTTACCTCAAGCGCGCGGGCGAACAGTTCGGCGGAGCGGTCGGTCATGGCTAGCTGCCTTCTTCCTCGCAGGCGTCAACCAGGAACTCGAGCAGGCGCAGCGCGTCAGGCAGCGGCTGTCCCGCGGGCTGCCGCGCCCAGCGTACGTCCTGGCCGTCGCCGTACCGGGACGGCGGGGCGAGCACGTAACTGTCCCGGCAGTGCCAGCGCAGCACCTCCGTCTGGGCGGACGTGTCCGGCGAGGAGTCCAGCCCGCAGGACCACCATTCGGCCTCGTCGGCTGGCGCGCCCCTGGTCGCCACGAAGAACAGCATCCGCTCCCCGCCCTGGACGGCGACCGGCCCGGTCGGCACGCCGGCCGCCGCCATCGCCGACAGCGCCGTCGCGCCGGCGACTGCCGGCACGTCCAGAACGTCAAAAACCCGCCCGGTGACGAGTATCACGTTCGCCTCCGGACGGGCTTCCCACCACTGCCTGATCGTCTCGCCGTCCACCGTCGCCTGCATTTGCCAGGTCGGCGACACCGGATGGGCCCCGGGCGCCGGGCACCCCACCCGGTCGCAGGAGCACGCCCGGCCCGGTTCCGGCGTCCCGTCAAGGCCGCGGCTCGGGTGCGCTCCCGGGCATACGGGCCAGCCCATCTCGGCGTACTCCAGGGCAGCCGTGTCCGTTGCCGGTGCCTGTCGTTCCCCCCGGCGACGGCCTCGTCGCCGCATCATCGTCACCATGCCCTGCACTTCCTCGTCGTCCGCCCCCACCGACGCCGGGTACGCCAAAGCACCCGGGTCGTGCCGTGCTGTGGGATACGCGAACTCTACTCGGTGCGCTAGCGGAGCCGTTGGGCGACCTCGGTAGCCCAGTAGGTCAAGATGACGCTCGCGCCCGCCCGGCGGATCGCGGTGAGGGTTTCCATGATCGCCTTGTCGCGGTCCAGCCAGCCGTTCGCCGCCGCGGCCTCGACCATCGCGAACTCGCCGCTGACCTGGTAAGCGGCGACCGGCACCAGGACCGTGTCCGCGACTCGGCGGATGACGTCGAGGTAGCTCAGCGCGGGCTTGACCATCACCATGTCCGCGCCCTCGGCGAGGTCGAGTTCGACCTCCTTGAGCGCTTCGAGCGCGTTGGCGGGGTCCTGCTGGTGGGTGGCACGGTCGCCGAACTTCGGCGCGCCCTCGGCCGCCTCGCGGAATGGCCCGTAAAACGCCGACGCGTACTTGGCCGAGTACGCGCAGACCGGGATGTTAGTGAAGCCGGCCCGGTCCAGCGCCTTCCTGATGACGCCCACCTGGCCGTCCATCATGCCGCTCGGGGCGACCATGTGCGCGCCGGCCTGGGCCTGGGCGATGGCGGTGCTCGCGTAGCGCTCGAGCGTCGCGTCGTTGTCCACGTAGCCGTCGGCGGTGACGATGCCGCAGTGGCCGTGATCGGTGTACTCGCACAGGCAGAGGTCCGCCATGACGACCAGGTCGTCACCGGTCTCCGCCCTGATGTCGGCGATCGCGACCTGGGAGATCCCGTCCGGGTCGTCCGCGGCGCTGCCGCGCTCGTCCTTGGCCGCGGGGACGCCGAACACGATGATGCCGCCCACTCCGGCCCCGGCCGCCTCGGCGGCGGCCTTCCGCAGGCTGTCCCTGGTGTGCTGCACGACGCCTGGCATCGAGCCGATCGGCACCGGCTCGGTGATGCCTTCCTTGATGAACACTGGCAGGACGAGCTCCGCGGGGCGCAACGCCGTCTCGGCCACCATGGCGCGCAGCGCCCGCGTGCCGCGCAGCCGCCGCGGCCGCAGCTCAGGGAACCCAGCGGTCATGACCCTCTCCTATCAAGCGGCGGCGCCTGCCTAGCGGAGACGACGACGGGCGCCGCGGCGGCGCTCGCTCGGGCGGCGCAG
>NZ_JBARCR010000788.1:0-1518 GCF_049794275.1 Trebonia sp. | reverse complement strand
GCACCTCGCCGGTGCGGGTGCGGGTGAAGAAGGCGATCGACTGCCGCTGCAGATGGGTGAAGACGCTGGTGCGCAGCTCGTGCATGACGTGCTGGCCGACCTTTGTGCTGATCCAGGTCTGGATGACACCGAACGCCGAGGTGACGGCGGCGACCGCGACCATCGCGCCCACCAGCCAGGCCAGCAGGCGCAGGTTCCTGTCCGGCAGGGCGGTGTCGATCACCGCGCGGAGCAGGAACGGCGAAGCCAGCCCCACCAGGGACGAGGCCGCGATGATGGCGGAGACGACGGCCAGCTGCCATCGGTAGGGGCTGAACAGCATGCCGATGCGGCGCAGTGACACGTCACGTGCCTGCGCCTTTTCCGCGGCGGTAACAGTGGCCGGGCCGCGGCCCCGGCGGGAAGTGTCCCGGTTCGTCTGGGGTGATGCCAAGAGCTTCTGCCTTTCGTAGCATGTGGACTCATTCGTGAGGTTACCTCAATATGAGGGTATAGCACAAAAACCTGGTACTGTATTCCCGTGACCTCCGAGCGCGATGAAGCGGCCAGTGCCGCGCGTCAGCCCGCCGACCCGGCCAGCGATGAGTCGCTGTCGGAGGCGCTCGGGGCCGTCGCCAGGCAGCTTCGCGAGAAGTCCGCCGAGACGCTGGCGGCATGGAGCATGACCCCGGCCCACCTGCGTGCGTTGCGCATGCTGAACAGGCACGGGACGATGCGGCTGTCCACGATCTCCGATCGCCTGCAGATCGCGCCTCGGACAGCCACCGAGGTCGTGGACGCGCTCCAGGCCAGGGACCTGGTCCGGCGGCGCGCCGACCCGGACGACCGGCGCGCGACCCTGGTCGAAGTGACCGAACACGGCGCCGACGTCCTGGCCGAGATCCGCGCCACCCGGGGGCCAGAAGCCGGGCGCATCTTCGCCCGCCTCAGCCCGGCCGACCGCGCCGAACTGGCCAGCATCCTCAGCAAGCTCCGGGATTAAGCCCGGCAGGGCTCGTGACTGAGCCCTCTAGTGGCGCCTCATTCGGGCAACGTGCGCGCTGGCTGCGTGCCGCTCGGCGCGATCGCTCCCAGCGGGACGTCCGGGGCGGGGCCGCCGTCCACCAGGACCGTCGTCCTCGGGTCGGGCGGCAACTCAAGCCGCGGGCGGCCCAGCCGTTCGCTCTCCGCCGGAGTCACTGGCGGCGCCATCGTGAACAGTGGCCGGCCGGCGCGAGCGTGCAGTCGGATGACCGAAGCCGGCGGCAGGGCCCTCGCCATACGTTGGAGGGCGACAAGCGACCTACGAAAGGCCAGTCCAGATGCCTGACAAAACTAATCCCGTCGTATTCATCCACGGCCTCTGGCTGCACAAGAGTTCATGGGGGCCCTGGGAGTCTGCGTTCGAGCAGTCCGGCTACCGCGTTCTCGCTCCCGGCTGGCCTGGAGAGCCAGAGACCGTAGAGCTCGCCAGGGCCAATCCGGACTCGGTCGCCGACAAGGGAATCGACGACGTCGTAGAGCATTTCGCCTCGATCA
>NZ_JBARCR010000787.1:0-1729 GCF_049794275.1 Trebonia sp. | reverse complement strand
GGCCGGAGACCGGCGTCCCGCCCAACCCCGGCGGCTGGCTGACCGTGACCGCGTGGCGCAAGGCGATCGACGCGCACCGCGCCGCCGGCCGCGCCGCCGCCGTCGATCCGCAGCTGCTCAGCGACATCACCGCAGCCGAGGAGGCCGAGATGCCCGACCTGGTTGGCGACGACCGGCTCGGGCTGATCTTCGCCTGCTGTCACCCCGCGCTCGCGCTCGAGGTGCGGATCGCGCTGACGCTGCGCTACGTCGCAGGGCTGACCACGAAGGAGATCGCCGCCGCGTTCCTCGTCCCTGAGCCGACGCTCGCGCAGCGCCTGGTCCGGGCCAAGCGGAAGATCCGCGAGTCAGGCATCCACTTCGAGGTCCCCGCCGCTGCGCGGCTGACCGAACGACTCGCCAGTGTCCGCACTGTCGTCTATCTCGTCTTCAACGAGGGTTTCGCCGCCACCGGCGGGGACGAGCTGATCCGCGGCGAGCTGTGCGAGGAGGCGATCTGGCTCGCTCGCCTGCTGCACACCCTGCTGCCAGCGGACGCGGAGACGGCCGGCCTGCTCGCGCTGCTGCTGCTGCACCACTCCAGGGCGGCGGCCAGGACCGACAGCGCGGGCACGCCGGTCCCGCTGGCCGAACAGGACCGCTCCCGCTGGGACGCCGCCCTCATCGCCGAGGGGACGAGCGTCCTCGACGAGGCGCTGGCCCGCCGCTCGCCTGGCACCTATCAGCTGCAGGCCGCGATCGCCGCGCTGCACGCCGGCGCGCCGTCGTTCGACGACACCGACTGGCCGCAGATCGCGCTGCTGTACGGCTCCCTCGCGCGGCTCGACCCGTCGCCGGTGGTGGCGGTCAACCGCTCGGTCGCCGTCGGCATGGCGGACGGCCCGCTTGCCGGGCTTGCGGTACTCGAGCCCGTGCTGGCATCCGGCGCGCTCGACGGTTACTCTCCGCTGCACGCGGCGCACGCCGCCCTGCTGGAAAAAGCCGGTTATTCAGAACGGGCCCGTGGTGCCTGGGCGAAGGCAGCCGAAACCAGTGCCGTGCCGGCGCTGCGCGAGGAGCTGTTCCGGCGGCACGAAAATCCCTGACCCCTGGCTGTCGATCCTGGCGGGGCGCCCCCGTAGGGAAAGTATGAAACTCTCTACGAGCGAGCGGGCGGTGTCGCTGCCCCTGGTGCTCGCGCTCACCTCGATCTCCTTCTTCATGGTGTCGCTCGACGCGCTCGTCGTGGTCACCGCGCTGCCGGCGATCCACCGCAGCGTCGGCGGCAGCATCGCCACCCTGGAATGGGCGGTCAACGCCTACGCGCTGACGTTCGCGGCCGGCATCATCCCCTGTGCCGCGTTGGGTGACCGGCTCGGCCGCCGTCGGGTCTACGTGGCCGGCCTGAGCCTGTTCACGGTGGCATCCGCGCTCTGCGCGGTGGCCCCGAACTCAGGGCTGCTGATCGCCTTCCGCGCTGCGCAGGGCCTCGGGGCGGCGGCCGTCACGCCGTTGGCGCTGACGATCATCGCCGCCACGTTCCCACCGGAGCGGCGCGGGACGATCGTCGGCATCTTCGGCGGGATCGCCGGGCTGGCGGTGGCCGGCGGGCCGCTGGTCGGCGGCGTCGTGGTGCAGGGTCTCGACTGGCACTGGATTTTCTGGATCAACGTGCCGATCGGGGTGGTGGCGGTCGCCGGTTCCGCGTTGTTCCTGCCGCCCGGCCACGGCCCGGCGACCCGGCTCGACC